>JASHUF010000483.1 GCA_030040175.1 Acidobacteriaceae bacterium | reverse complement strand
CTAGGGGAGTTGGCGGAGTTAGGGGCGTTTCTCGCCGGCGACGACAACGAAGACATCTGGGCGCTGTGGCTGCGCGCCGGGCGTTTTTCCCTGGTTCTTGAGCAATGCATCGCCGCCTCCGAGCCAGCCTTTCTGGCCAAACATGCCTTCCAGCTGGCGCAGGAGTTCGCCAACTTCTATCACCGGCACCACATCCTCACGGAAGAGGATCCGCGCCGCAAGACCTTTCTGCTGGCCACGGCGGCGGTCACGCTGCGCGAGCTGGTTCGCTCGCTCGCGCTGCTGGGCATCGAAAGCCCGGAGGCGATGTAGGTCAGTGGTCAGTGGTCAGTGGTCAGTGATCGGTAACCCGGCGATATGTTTCGGGTTTTGCAGGTTTTTTTACGAGAGTTTACGAGATTTGCAGGGTGCGTGGCTTGAGGGGTGCGTCGTTAATCTCCTTTGTTCGTTCGATTTGCGCGATATCATGCACTGCCGAGAGTGCACTTTGCGAGAGGGGTGGGGGTGGTATAGACCGAGCGGAAGTCCGGCGAGTCCGAAGCGGGTCTTCCCCAAGGCTATTGTGCAGGAATGGGGGGTTATTCTCCGCAATCGACGCGCGCGGGAGTCTTTGCGCCAGCCGATGCGCGATGTCGCCGGGTTGCGCCGCCCCTGCGGGGCTTGCCTCTCGTTGTTGGGCTTGATACCCCACGCTGAAGCGCGGGGCTAACGGCCGTTGCGCCTACGGCGCGAAGGTTTTCCCGGTCTCCGAAGCGGGACCCGAAGCGTCCGGCCGGAGGACCTTTCCCTTGGCATTCCCGGGAGGCGTATCGTCCAAATAGGACGGGAAGGGGGCTGGACGATGTTCGAGAGAAGCCTGGATGTTCCGCGCAAGGAGCCAGCGGACTACGTGATCGAAGTGACGAGGGCGACCATTTCGTCGATTCCGAAGTGGTGGGCTGCGCCTGCTGCGGAGCTTTTTGGCTTGGTCATCGGCTCGCCGCTCGAAAGACGACGTGACGAGTTTTTGGAGGATCTTGCGACGGTTGTACGCGAGACGGCATCAAGAGTTGACAACCTCGAGCCGGAGAAGTTGGCGAGCAATGAGGCCTTCGTATCGGCTACGCTACACGCAGCCCGCATAGCGATGAATACGCACCAACGGGAGAAACGAGCCTACTTGCGTAATGCCCTTCTCAACATCGCTCTGGGCAAGAGCACCGATGAGCTGAAGCAGCAAGTTTTCTTGAACGCCGTCGAGGCGTTCACTCCTGCTCACGTCAAGGCGTTGGAGCTGATTTGGAGGGGAGCCGGACGAAGAATCCCTTGGGATGAGAACTCGATTGGAATGGGTCACAGGAACTACGGGAGTGCGCTAGGCATTCTGGTTCCTGAGGTCAGAGGGCAGCCGAGCTTGCTCACGGCGATCTTCGCTGACTTGAGGAGTAGAGGATTCTCAACCCTAGGAGGGCCGGAGCAAAACTTCCCCCAAGGAGGAGTGATCACAAACCTCGGAATCGAATTCCTGAGCTTTATCCTGAGCCCGGAAGACCTTAGCCAATCTCCCCGCGGATAGCCTTTCAGTCCCGCTTGCGGCGCTGGTGGGTGGAGGGGATGTTCATGTCTTCGCGGTACTTGGCCACGGTGCGGCGGGTGAGCTGGATGCCCTGGGACTGGAGCATCAGGGCGAGCTGATCGTCGGTGAGGGGATGGCGCGCGTCTTCGTCCTCAATGAGCTTGCGCACCTTGCGCTTCAAGACCAGCAGCGGGGTATCGGCGCCTTCGGGGCCGTTGGCGCCCTCGGAGAAGAAGAAGCGCAGCTCGAGCACGCCCTGGGGCGTGTGCGCGTATTTATTGGCCACGGCGCGGCTCACCGTGGAGGGGTGAACGCCGATCTCCTCGGCCACTTCCTTGATCATCATGGGGCGCAGCGCCTCGACGCCGAGCTCGAGGAAATCGGCCTGGCGGCGGACGATGACCTCGCAGGTGCGCAGGATGGTGCTCTTGCGCTGGGCGATGTTGCGCATGAGCTGGAGGGCGGAGCGGAAGCGCTCCTTGACGTAGTCCTTCACTTCCTTGTCGGTGGAGTCGGAAATCAACATGCGGCGGTAGCGCTGGCTCAGGCGCAGGCTGGGCAGGTCTTCTTCGTTCATGCTCACGGTCCACTCGCCGCCGCGCTTGACGAAGACCACGTCCGGCTCGATGAGCCGCGTCTGCTCGCGGTTATAGAGGCGCCCGGGGCGCGGGTCGAGGGTGCGGATGAATTCGACCGCCGCGTTGGCCTCGTCCAGGGTGACCTGCGCGGCGCGGGCCAGGGCCTTCACATCGCGCTTCTGCAGCAAGGGCAAGTGGCGGTCCACAATGGAGGCCGCAATCTCCATGCTGCGGCGGCGCAGCTCCAGTTGCGCTTCAGCCTCCGCATGGAAGCCGCGATGGGGGTCGTCGCCGAATTCGGCGGAGTGCTTCGCGTACAAGTGGCCGAACTCTTGCTGCTGGGCTTTGACCTGCAGCAGGAGGCACTCGCGCAGGTCGCGCGCGGCCACGCCCGCAGGGTCAAGCGCCTGCACCACTGCGACGGCCGCACGCACCCGATCGAGGGCCCCGGCCAACTCCGAGCCGTGGCCGTTCCCGCTTGCAGACGCGGCCGGAATCTCAGTCAACGCGCGGGCGAGCTCCTCGCTGCTCGCCGCCAGATAGCCGTCTTCGTCCAGATTGCCGATCACCAGTTCGGCGGCTTCTTCGATCGGCCGCTCCAGGCTCAGCGATCCCAACTGCCACGCCAGGTGATCGGACAAAGTGGTAGGCTGGGAGAGAAAGTTCTCGAACGAGGGCTTTTCGCTCTCTTCGTATTCAGGCTGCGTGCGGTAGCCGGGATCAAGATACTCCTGGAAGTACGATCCAAAATCGATCTCGTTGAAGACATCCTTGGCTGGGGCCGCGGCTTCCTCAGCGCTGCGCTCCAGCAGCTCTTCGCGGCCCGCCACCTCATCCAGCATCGGAACCGACTCGTCAATCTCCTCCAGGACGGGATTTTCCACCATCTCGGCATCGATCATCTCCTTCAGCTCGAGCTTGTTGAGCGCGAGCACACTCACCATCTGCATCAGGCCGGGCGTGAGCACCTGCCGTTGTGCGACTTTGAGGCTCAGTTTGGGTTGCAACAGCGCCATAAATGGAATTCGCACCCCTTCGAACCTGAGGTGAGTGTAAGCGGGTGAGAAAAGCTTAAAGCGAAAGCGGCTTCTTCACAAATCACTCGTTTCGGTCACTCGTTCCGGATTGGGCGACGATCCATTTGGGAATTTCTGCCTGGATCAGGCCCTCCGCGGCCTGTCCTTACTCCCCCGGAAGCGTTACTTCCGGCACGGCCGCGGACGCTCTTACGGCATTTTCTGAGTTACTGTGTCCTTTTCATTTCCTCGTAAGGCCGCCGCTCCCTGTTGGTCGCGTCGACTCTGCCTTCCGTCTTCGGGGTACAGCTACTCAGAAAATGCGCTAGCCCAGGGAGAATCCCTCGCCAAGATAGACGCGCCGCACCTCCACGTCGTTCCCCAGCTCGTGCGGCGTTCCGGAACGGAAAATTCTGCCCTCAGCAATAATGTACGCCCGATCGGTGACGCTGAGCGTTTCCCGGACGTTGTGGTCGGTAATCAGAACGCCGATGCCGCCTGCTTTCAGGTCGAAAATAATCTTTTGCAGCTCCAATACGGCAATGGGGTCGATCCCGCTGAACGGCTCGTCGAGGAGGATGAATTGGGGCTGAATGCAGAGCGCGCGGGCAATTTCCACGCGCCGGCGCTCGCCGCCGGAGAGCGCATAGCCGCGCGTGGTGCGAATGTGGCCGAGGTTGAGCTGATTGATCAGCCGGTCGGCGCGCGTGCGCCGCTCGCGATGGGCGAGCGGCTGCGCCTCCAGCACCGCGAGAATGTTTTCCTCGACCGTCAATTTGCGGAAGACCGACGGCTCCTGGGGAAGATAACTGATGCCGAAGTTGCGCGCGCGCAGGTACATGGGCACGTGCGTAATCTCCGTCTGATCCACCAGCACGCGGCCGGTCTCTGGGGAAACGAGCCCCACGATGATATAAAAACTGGTTGTCTTGCCGGCCCCGTTCGGGCCCAGCAGGCCCACCACCTCGCCGCGCGAGATCTTCAGGTTGACGCCCCGCACAACCTGGCGTCCTTTGTAGCTCTTGCCGATTCCCTCGGCAATCAATGTCTCCATTCAGTTTCCGGACTCGCTTCCGCCTTACTTGGGCGCTCGCGTAACGGTTTCGGTCTCCTGCGCGCCGCCTTCGATACTGACGCTATCATCGCGGCTATGGAAAATCAAAGCCTCGCCGGTTACGCTTCCCCGCTCGGGATCGGTCATCTTCGGCGGCGTGTTTTCTGACCCGGTGAGCACGTAATCTCCGCTGGCGCCGGAGTAAACCAGCCGATCCCCGGTGCCGACGCGGCCCTGCGAGGTGAGAACCACGTGACCGGCCGCCGTCAACCGGTCCACTTGCGCCTGGCTGAGGGCTCCTTGCGCCTGGCTGAGGGCTCCTTGCGCCTGGCTGGCATTGCCGGGCGCCTGCGGCGGCGCGCCCGGCATCAGCAGCAGCTCGACTTCGCTGGACGTGGAGGCCGCCGTGCTCGTCTCCGCCGTCACCCGCTGCAAGACGCCGCTCTGCATCACCGCCCGATGCTCTGCGTCAGAATAAGTAAACTCGCCGCCGCGCACGCGGATCACGGCGGGCGACGGCGATTTGGCGCCGGCGCCTGATTGAGAGCGTGCGCCCGGCTTCGCACCGGCCTGATCCTGGGCAGGGGCGACTGCCGGGCCCGCCGAAAGCAGCACCGCGGTCACCGGATCGGCGGCGCTGGCGGTCTGCGCGGTGAGCCTCTGCCGCTGGCGATCGAGCACGATCACCGGAGCGCTGATCGAATTTGCCGATTGCCACAGGCGCGCGCGCCCGCGGAAGGTTGCGGTTCCGGTGGACTGATTCATCTCCGCGTCCGCGGCGACGATGTGCGTAGGCGCTCGCCCGCCGAGAGACGCTGGGCCTGCGTCTCCCGCGCCCGCCGCCGGTTGATCTGGGGGCGAGAAGTAGGTCGCCTTCACGTTGCCGTGCGCGAAGGCTTCGCTCGACTGGCGCGTAAGATCGATCTGGTCGGCGGCGACCTGCGATTGTCCGCTCTCGATTCTCGGGTTCAGCGTGAGGTGCAGCCACTGGCCGGCATCCTCATACACGGCCTTGCCCGCCCAGGCCTGAATAGGAGAGGCCAATCGCGCGCCGGGAGCGGGCGCCTGGGTGAGAGCAACGCGGCCGGTGAGAACCGCGGACTCGATCTGCGCGCCGCTGGCGCTTGCATTGCCCGCGCCTGGCTTGGCCGCCGACGGCCGAAACTGCGCGTCGAGACGATCGCCGGTGGCGGTCTGGCGGGCGCCGGTGGGCGCAATCTCTTCCATGCCGGCGTGGCCCGCCCCAGTCACGTGCTCGAGCACCGAGCCGGGCGCGAACTCGCCGTCGACTTCGTCGGCCGTCAGCCGGGAGCGCGCCGGCGCGCTGTTGCCGCTTTCGCTGGCTCCGCTAATGACCACGCCGCCGAAGCCGTGAATGGTCGCCGGCTCCACTTTTCCCTGGCCCAGGTTTTTCTGGTTGGCGCGGCCCGGCCTCTGACCGGGTGTGGCGCGAAATTCGATGTCGGCCACCGGCGAGTGCCACGTCCGGCTCACATGCACGGGCGCCGACTGCCCGTGCGCGATAACGGCGCTTGTCTCCTCGCTCTGCATCTGCACGCCCCGCTCCAGATGCGCGTGGCGCAGCTCGCCCTGGGGCGTGAATTCGAGTTCCATGGTCGGCGAAGCGCCGTGCACCGCGCGCCCATCGCTCAAAGAGTCCATGGTCACCCCGCCCTCGAGATGCCCATGCCGCGGCTCATTGCGCTCATCGAAATCCATGGCGCCCGTAGGCGCGGCCAAATGAGCGCCGCCGGCCGTGGCCAGCGAAAATCCGTCCGTGGCTTCCAGGCGCACTGCGCTGCCGTCGTTGCGAAACAGGATCTGCGACCCGCGCGCCGTCGCGCGCCCGCCGCGATAGTCGGCCGACGCTTCACGCAGGTTGCAGAGATTCTCATCGCGCTCGAACGCGGCACGATCGGCGTGAATTTCGACCGGCTCGCGCCCTGGCCCGCGCCGCGTGGTCACCTCCACCGCGTGCTCCAGCACCAGGAATCCCTGGTCCGAGTCGTACATGGCGCCCACCGAGCTGCCGCTGCCCTGCCCGGAGGAAAAATCCACGCGCTGCGCCGTTGTCAGCACGCCGCTCTTCTGGTCGAAGGTGATGCCGCTTGTCTTGACAAGAATCTCGTTTGCGGGCGCCTGGAATCCCGGCGCGGCGCCGGTCTTCGCAGGCTGCGGGCTCCCGTTCGCAGTCCGGGAGGCCGCGGCGCCCGGCCGCATCAGCGTCATCTCCACGGGCCCGGCCGCCGTGGCGGTGCCGTCCTTCTGGTCATACTCAAACGCGTCGCCCTTGATGCGGTCCACGCGGCTGCCGTCGGCCCCGTAGAGCTCGATCTCCACATCGTGCAACTCCGCCATGTTGTTCTTGAGTTGCACAACCTTCGCGGCGTGAATCTTGAACAGCGTGTGTCCGCCGTGCGCCTGCGTATACGTGACCCCGTTGGCCTCCTGCTCGATGTCGATGCCCAGCCGCTTGGGAATATCGCGGCGATTGAACGGATTCCGGATGCGGCCGATAGCGAGAAATGCGCCCAGGGCAATCACCAGCAGCACGCCGCCGATGAGCACCAGGGTCCGTATGCGCTCGATCGTGAACCGCACCCCTTAGTTCCTCATTCCCAGCCGGCCGGCGAGCCGCTGCGCGAGACTCTCGCCCAGCTCGCTCCAAAGCACGCGCGCGGTTGCCCCCGACTCTTTCTCGACCGCGCCGGCCAGCTCCACGAGCTGGCGCACGTTCTCTTCCACATGCCCTGCGCCCACCGCTTCCAGATCGGCTTCTTCTTCAAGGAACGGCGCATCGCTGCCGAATTCCACCCGGATGTGCCCCTCCTGCTCGTACGCGCCCTCGTCAAAGAGCGGCCCGAAGCCCGTGACCCGCACCAGGCGCGGACTCCGCACCCAGCGAGGATTGAGACTCGCATCTTCCCTGTCATCCCGAGCGGGCGAATCCGCGCGCGCGGAAGGACGAGGGGAAAGATCTGCGGTTGCTGCTTCTGCCGGCCGGCCGCCGCGTTCGAGCTCCCACAGGCTCCATCCGATTTGAAAGTCGTACGCGTAATCCTCGTGCAGCAGCTCGAGCGCCTCGTCGACGGCCTGCTTTGGCTCGGCTGCGCGCGCGCCGTGCCCATAGACGCGCTGAAATACCGGCGCCTCACTCCAGCTCACCGGCCACACCGTGGCCGCATAGACGCGCGCCTCACCGCCGTGCGCGGCAAAGGCGCTCAGCACCGCGGCAAGCTTGCCGGGGAGCGCCGCCAGGCGCAGATTCGGGTACCACAGGCTCAGGTAAAGCGTGTCCGGCATCACTCTCGATTTTAGACGGCGGGCGCAGCGGTCCAACGCTCTCCCCGGCAGGCGGCGCGAATGCGCTGCTTGCGCATAAGCCGACAACGGCTTGTACACTCATTCCATGCGGTTTCCCGCTGCGTGTTTCCGCCTTTTTCTGGTCATGGCCGCTCTTACCCCGCTCGCCGTTGCTGCGCAGGAGGAGCGGCAACAGTTCGCCGATCTTGGCGCATGCAAGCTGGTGAGCGGCGGGCAAATCGAGAACTGCCGTATCGGCTACCGCACCTGGGGCGCGCTCAACGCCCAGCGCTCGAACGCCGTGCTCTTTCCCACGTGGTTCTCCGGGGTGAGCGCCAACCTGGCCGGCGCCGTCAAACCGGACGGCCTGGTCGATCCGACGAAGTATTTTGTCATCGCCGTCGATGCGCTCGGCGACGGGGTTTCGTCGTCGCCGTCGAACTCCGCCACGCAGCACGG
>JASHUF010000052.1 GCA_030040175.1 Acidobacteriaceae bacterium | reverse complement strand
CAGGATCGTTGGGATCGCTCTTCAGAGCTTCGCGGCACAAGCGCGCCGCCTGGGCATAGGTGCGTCTCGCCTTGTCCTGCTGATCCGGCGTTCGGGAGTAGGCAATGGCCATGCTCCACCACGCGCGGTAATCGGTATTGCCGAACTCGAGCGCCTTCTCGTAATCCGCCGCGGCTTCCGCGTAGCGCTTCTGCCGGAGATCGAGATCGCCCAGGCTGTCCCAGGCAGCAAACGATGGCGCCAGGCGAAGAGATTGCTCCAGGGCGTCATGGCTTTGGTCGAAGAAGCCGGCATGGGCAAGGGATGCGCCGAGGCTGCTGAGAAGCGCGGGATTGGCCGGCGCCACGTTGAGCGCGCGGCGAAAATCGCCGGCGGCGGCGGCGTAGTCGCCGCGATTGAACTCAAACTTTGCCAGTTGCGTGTAGGGCTCGACGGAATCGGGATGGAGAGCAATGTCGCGCTGCCAGGACTCGATGGCTTTATCGGGCAATCCCATGGCGGCGTAGGCCTGCGCCAGCCCGCGGTAGGCGCCATCGTTTCCGGGGTCGACGCTCAGGACCTTCTCGAACTCGGTAACGGCCTCCGGATACCGCTCCTGAACAAGACGGACGCGGCCGAGCGCGAGCGCGACCTGCGGGATGGCGGCGGTTCTGCGCAGGTGAATGACGGCCGATACCGAACCCACACCCAGCACCACTGCGGCCACGCCGGCGAGCACCCACCGCATGCGCAGGTCGTAGTTCACCCGAACTGCGTCGCCGGCTGTCTCTTCCTTTGCAGCCAGCGCCGCCGCGGCCATCTCTGACGCCGCAAGCTGCCGGTTGCGCTCTTCGGCTTCGAGGTCATGAATCATCTCCGTGGCCGACTGATAGCGCTGCGCGATGTCTTTGTCGAGCGCCCGGGCCATGATCGCGTCCAGACCTTCCGGAATGGCGTCGAGCGGAATGGGCTTGTCCGAGAGAAGATCGTCCAGAATGGTTTGGGGATCGGCGCCGCGAAAAAGCCGGGTGCGGGTGAGCATCTCGCAGAGCACTACGCTGGCCGACCATAGATCGGAGCGAGGATCGGCGGGTGCGCCGGCTGCGCCCTCGGGCGACATATAGGCAAGAGTGCCGGGAACGGGACTGGGTGGCTCGGCGGCGGGATGGGCATGCAGCCTGGCCAGCCCGAAGTCGAGAATCTTGAGCACGCCGAGCGCGTTGAAGATGAGGCTGCGCGGCTTGATGTCGCCGTGGACGATGCCGCGCGCATGCGCCTCCTCGAGCCCGCGCAGGATCTGGAGAGCAATGGCGACCGCCTCGTCGGGCGAGATGGGGTCCTGGTCCATGCGCTGCGCGAGGGTAAGACCTTCGTAGTAAGACATGACCAGGAGCAGACGTCCGTCGTCAGTCTGCTCCACCGAATGAACGACGCCGATATTGGGGTGTTCGAGGGCGCGCCAGGCTTTGGCTTCACGGAGGAAGCGGCGTTTTTCTTCCGTGCTGGGGGTGAGCTCCGCAGGCAGAAGCTTGAGCGCTACGGTGCGCTTGAGTTTGAGGTCGATGGCGCGGTAAACCACGCCCAGGCCGCCCATCCCGATGCGTTCCGACACCTGGTATTGCAGGAGCCTTTGACCGGCTAAGTCTTTTTTTCTGGAAGCGTCCAAATTGCCTGCCAACCTTCGGGGAAAATGGGGACTGCGGAAGCCGCACTCCTCGGAATGGAGCCGCGCCCAGTTTATCGCAGGGCATGCGCCATGGGCGCGGATTTCGCGCCGTTTGCCCATGCCGCGCATGCAAGGGGTCAATAGTCGATAGCGGAGGAGATTTGCGGGCGGAGGGCATTGGCGCGATGGGCGCGAAGGAGCACGGGGATTACGCCGCGGATCAACGCTTGCGCAGGCGCAGGGACTCCCAGCTTCCGTCGGAGGCCCAGCCGCCGTCAACGGAGAGCGTGTGCCCGTTGACGAAGCCGCTTTCGGAGTCGTCGGCGAGGAAGGCGATAGCATGCGCGACGTCATCGGGCGTGGCGAACCGCGCCATGGGCACGCGGCCCACGATGTCGGCGTCGTTGTAGCTGCCGCCCGCCTGATCGGTCGAATCCATCTCCGTCTTCACCCAGCCGGGGCAGACGGCATTGACGCGGACGCCGCGGCCGCCCCACTCCGCGGCGAGCGTGCGCGTGAGCCCGATGAGGCCGTGCTTGGAGGCGTTGTAGGCCGCGCGATCGGCTACGGCGAGGAGGCCGGCAACGGAAGCAACATTGACGATGGCGCCTTTGCGCGCCGCGAGCATTCTTTTCCCGCAAGTTTTCGCCAGAAGAAACGGCGCCACCAGGTTGACCTCCAGCACCTTGCGAAACTCCGCGGCGCCGGTGTTCTCAGCCGGAGAAATGAGGCTGATGCCGGCGTTGTTCACCAGCACATCGATGCGCCCGAAGCGGTCGTGAACCTGGCGCGCGAAATCCTCCACGACCTCTTCCCGGGACACATCGCCGGTGACGCGCAGGACTGCGGCGCCCTTGGCTTCGATTGTGGCGATGGTTTCAGCGGGATCGCGCAGATCAATGAGGGCGAGCGCGTATCCGCGTTCGGCGAGCAGTTCCGCAGTGCGGCGGCCGATGCCCTGGGCCGCGCCGGTGACGATGGCGACAGGTGCAGATGCATGCATGGGGTTGACTCCCGTGACCTATGTTCGCAGAAGAAGGGCGGCGCGGCAGAGAAACCGTGTACGGAAGAGATTTTGCAATGGATATGGATGGCCCATTTACCCCGCCGATTCATTTTGCGCGGGCTACAGGAACCGCTTTCACCTTCTGCGGAATGACCCTGATCTCGAACAGCTCCGGCCACAGCTTGCCGGTGACGAAGAGCCGGTCGTGCGCCGGGTCGTAGGCGATGCCGTTGAGCACGGCCTCGGGATCGGTGCGCTCGTCTTTGGGCAAAAGGCCGGTGAGGTCGATCCAGCCGAGCACCTTCCCGGTTTGCGGCGAGATGCGGGCGATGCGGTCCGAGTGCCAGACGTTCGCGTAAATCTGGCCGCGCACATACTCGAGCTCGTTTAATTGCGTAACCG
>JASHUF010000482.1 GCA_030040175.1 Acidobacteriaceae bacterium | reverse complement strand
TGTTTACCGATGCGGACACGGTGCACGAGCCGGGCGACCTGCGCCGCGCTCTGCATGAGGCCGAGCGGCACCACGCGGGGGTTTTGAGCTACTCGCCGCGGCAACTGGTGAGCGGAGTGGCGCAGCGCACGCTCATGCCGCTCGTCTTCAGCGAGCTGGCCCTGGCTTATCCGCCGGCCAAGGTCTCCGATCCGGCGCAGCGCATCGCCGCGGCCAACGGGCAATTTCTTCTCGTCGAGCGCGAGGCCTATCGCCGCATGGGCGGGCACCTGAGCGTGGCCGGCAAGGTGCTCGAGGACGTGGAGCTCGCGTTTCTGGCCAAGAAGCGCCGCGTGGGCCTGCGCTTTCGCTATGCCGAAGACGCCGTCTCCACGCGGATGTACCGGTCTACTTCGGCTCTCATCGAGGGATGGACGAAGAATCTGGCGCTCTTGTTCAACAATGCGCTCACCCTCGCCTTCTGGCGGGCGCTCGACTTTCTTCTTCTCTTTGGATTGCCCGTTCTGGCGTACGAGCTTTGGAACGCGCGGCTGGCGGCGCACTCGCTCGAGTGGCTGGGCGCGGGCTGGCTTTTCGCTCTGCTGTGGGTGCGCACGCTCATTCGTTTTTACCTGCGCGTGGCCAAGTCGCATTTTTCCTTTGTGGATTGCCTCCTTTCGCCGCTGGGACTGCCGCTCTTTGTGGCGCTCCTTTACCGGAGCTGGTTTCAGCATCGCGTGCGGAAGCGCGTAAGCTGGAAGGGGCGGAGTTATGGGACGTAGAGCTGCTCGCGCTGCATGCCTTCCCATCCTGTCGACAGACGGAAGCCGACAGGATGGGGCAGGGAAATGCAGGTCCTTCGACTCGTCCGTCTGACGACGGACTCGCTCAGGATGACAGCGGTTTTCGATTTTATGTAACGGCTTGCTTACGCTGCGCATCTGTGAGGTGAGGAATTGATGATTTTCTTGACCCGGCGGGCCACGTTCTCCGCCTCGCATTACTACTGGAACGAAGCCTGGTCCGCGGAAAAGAATGAGCAGGTCTTCGGGCGGTGCGCCAACTTGAACGGGCACGGGCACAATTACACGCTCGAGGTTACGGTGGCGGGCGAGCCCGATCCGGTGACAGGATTTGTGGTGGATCTGAAGTGGCTGAAGGGTGTAATGGAGCGCGAGGTGCTTTCTGTCTACGATCACCGGCACTTGAACCTGGAGGTGGAGGAATTCAAGGCGGGAGGGCTGATTCCGACCACGGAGAATATCGCTATCGCGGCCTGGAAGCGGCTGGAGGCGAAGGTGAATGAAGCGGGCAGCGCGAAGCTGAGCCGGGTGCGGGTGTATGAGACGCCGGAGATTTTTGCGGAGTTTAGAGGTGAAGCGTGAAGGCGTACTTTGGACGGCGCTACACGCTGAGCGCGAGCCATCGGCTGCATACGGATGCGCTCACGGACGAGGAGAACGCCGCGGCGTACGGAAAGTGCAACAACCCGCATGGACACGGCCATAATTATGGGATCGAGGTTCTTGTCGGGGGCGCGGTGGACAGAGAAACGGGCATGGTGATGAACCTGGTTGACCTGGACCAAGTGGTACGGCAGCAGGTGCTGGCGCGCTTCGATCACCGGAACCTGAATCTCGATGCGGCGTTTCAAGGGCAGGTGCCGACGACGGAGAATTTTTGCCGCGTGCTCTTCAGTCTGCTCAAGAACGCGCTGGGCGCGGGCGAACTGGAACACGTGCGCGTGGAAGAGACGGAGAACAATTTCTTTGAGTGTTCGGCGGAGTAAGGAGTCTCCAACGAAATAACTGCAGGTCCTTCGACTCGTCCGCCTCCGGCGGACTCGCTCAGGATGACAGGCGGAAAACGCGCTCAGGATGACAAATCTAAAATTGGAAGAGGGTAAAGAAACATGGCGCAACCAATCATCGTAAGCAAGAGCGTGCGCAGGGCCGCGCAGAGCGCGGAGGGCCTGAGCGAATTCAGCACGCAGGAGATGTACCGCGAGATTCTGGCGCGGCTGGGTGAGGATCCGAGCCGCGGCGGGCTCGCGTCTACGCCGGCGCGGATCGAAAAGGCGCTGGCCTTTCTGACCAAAGGCTACGACGAGAACCCGACCGAGATTCTGCGCGGGGCCTTGTTCGACGTGGACTACGACGAGATGGTCATCGTGAAAGACATCGAGATGTACTCGCTCTGCGAGCATCACATGCTGCCGTTCTTCGGCAAGGTGCACGTAGCCTATATTCCCAAGCGCAAGGTGATCGGGTTGAGCAAGATTCCGCGGCTGGTGGAGGTGTTTGCGCGGCGGCTGCAGGTGCAGGAGCGGCTCACGCGGCAGATTGCCGACGCCATTCAGGAGGCCATTGCGCCGCAGGGCGTGGGCGTGGTGATCGAAGCGCGGCACCTGTGCATGATGATGCGCGGCATCGAGAAGCAGAACTCCTCCACCGTGACCAGCGCCATGGTGGGCTGCTTCCGGCAGAAGGAGACGCGCGGGGAGTTCCTCTCTCTGGTGCGCCAGTCGCCGTCGGGCTCGATTTGACGGGGAGTCGAGGAAGGGCCTGTTTTGCTTAAGAACGGCGCGGGCCACGACGGTTCCCGTTTAGCCACGCTTACTGAGCCGACCCGTTCCTGCGGCCGTCTTTGAGATAGCGCCGGCGCAGGGTATTGGCTGCAGCCAGGGCCGCTTGGAGTTTCTTCTCTTCCATCGCATCAATCTGCGCAAGCAGCGCCGTGTCCCGGACCGCGTCCAGCGAAGCGCGAGCAAAGCCGGCCAGTTGCTGCCAGTCGTGCCAGTCGCCGATCTTTTCTTTTACGCTTCCCAGGGCGCTGACGAATCCCGCGTCGGAACGGGGAACCAGTTGCAGGATGGAGCGCAGTTCCTTCACCTTGAGGCGGAAGGGATGGATGTTGGTCTCAGCCAGCGCGGGCCACCGGCTGAGCTCCGCGGTCAGATCGTGGATGGCGGCCTGCACGTTGCGCGCCGGCTGCGCGGAGCCGCTGCAAGAGCGGGAGCGCTTGGAGCCGGAGCGCTTGCCGTTCAGAGAGGCCGCGACGAGCTTGGAATACTGCTTGAGGATCTGCCGCGCAGACTTGCGCTGTTCGCTCACGGTTTCAAGCAGATCGCCCGCGCTTTCCTCGCGCGTGGTTCCCAGCTTTTCAATGAGACGGGCCAGAGATGCGCTATGCGCGTTTTTGGGCAAGCTGAGCGCGTTGCCGGTGAGCACGTCCATGTCGCGCACGCTGCCCGCGGCCTTGCGCACGGGCTTGATGGACTTGAGCAGGCGGCGGGTTTTTTTGCCCTCAGCGGGCGTAAGCGCCGGAGCGATGGCCTCGATGTGGCGCGCCCGCGTGCGCAGCTTGTGCACTTCTTCCGGCGGCGGGTCTTTCTTAAGGCGCTTCAGCGACTTGCGCAAATCGCGCAGCGGCTTTTGCAAGCGCTCGAGCTCGATGGCCATATCCCCTTAGATTGCGGCGGATGGGGTGCAGTTGGCAAGCCGGGCGGCAAGAGCAGGTTTGCCCCCTGCGCCGATTCGGGAGGCGGTGAGGAAGCCGGCAGCCACCATCGGATTTGCCGTAAATTGGTTAGGTGCATGGGCTTCTGGTGGTCGACAAGGCGGCGGGCATGACCAGCCACGACGTGGTGGCGCGGCTGCGCCGCATCGCGCAGGAGCGATCCGTCGGGCACCTGGGCACGCTGGACCCGATGGCCACCGGGGTTTTGCCGCTGCTGCTGGGCCGGTACACGCGGCTGGCGCAGTTTTTTTCTGCGGCCGAAAAGAGCTATTCGGGGACCATCCGCTTCGGCTTTGCCACCGATACCTACGACGCCGAAGGCGAGCCGGCCGGACCGGATTCCAGTCCGGCGCTCGCGCTCGATGCTGTCAAGGCCGCGGCGGCGCGGTTTCGGGGCGAGATCGAGCAGACGCCGCCGCCGTTTTCCGCCAAAAAAATCGAAGGCACGCGCGCCTACAAACTGGCGCGCCAAGGCAAGCCGGTGGAGCTCAGGCCCAAGACCATCGCCGTCTCCCGTTTTGTCATCGAGAATGTGCGCGGGGCGGAGGCGGAGTTTTCCATCACCCTGAGCGCGGGCGGGTATGTGCGCTCCATCGCGTATGAGATGGGCTGCGCACTCGGCTGCGGCGCGCACCTGAGCCGGCTCAGGCGCACGCAGTCGGGCGTGTTCACGCTCGCCGACGCGCACACGCTCGATGAGCTGGAGACGGCCCAGGGCGATGCGGCTGCGCTCGAAAAGCTGTGCGTGCATCCGCGGCGGCTGCTCGCGGAGATGCCCGCCGTGAGCGCAGACGAGCAGGCGCTGGGCAAGCTGCGCAACGGTGCGCAGGCCAATCTGCCGGAGTTTTCCCAGGCGCCGCAGGTCAAGGTCTTCGCCGGCCAGCGCGAGTTGGTGGCGATTGCGCGCCGCGTGGTGGGGACACTGTTTCAGCCGGTGGTGGTGCTGGGGTGAGGCGAAGCTTCTAGCCTCTAGCTTCTAGCTGCTAGCTCCTTGTTCTCCGGCGGCGGATTATCGGCTCGTCGTCGACGGGGAACTCCGCTTGCCGGAGCGCCCGCAGCGCTGCAAAGGTCTAGGAGCTAGAAGCTAGAAGCTAGAAGCTATTTCGTCAGCAGCGGCCGGAGCGCGGGCAACAGCGTCCGCGCCAGGATGGCGGAGCCTTTGGCCGTGGGATGGATGCCGTCGGCCTGGATGGTGCCGGAGACCGGAATCAGGTCCTTATAGATCATGGGCACAAAGGCGTCGCGGGGGTGGGCGGCAGCCACGTCGCGGAAGACCTGCTGGAAAGTCTGGATATACTCGGCGCCGTAATTGGCCGGCAGGGTAATGCCGCCGAGGAGCACGCGGATGTGCGCGGCGGCCAGCGCGTCCAGCACCTGGTCGAGGTTGTTGCGGGTCTGGTCGAGGGGAAGGCCGCGCAGCCCGTCGTTGCCGCCGAACTCGACAATGACGACATCGGGGCGCAGCGCGAGGATCCCGGGCAGGCCCGCGACCGCGTCCTTCGATGTGGCGCCGCTGGTGCCGCGATTAATCACCTGGTAGCGATATCCCTGCGCATCGAGGTCGCGCTGCAGGTCGCTCGGATAAGCCTCACCCTCCGTCAATCCATAGCCGGCGGTAATGCTGTCTCCGTAGCAGACCAGCAGGCGCGGTGCGGCGGCCTGAACGGGCGCCGCGCAGGCAGGCCACAGTGCCAGAAAAACCAGAAGCGGGCGGCGAAGACTCACGGCGACAGTATAGGAGACCCGGAATCGGCTCGATTCCCGCAATGCGGTGTAATTCAAGTCACTGCAATAAACTCGGACTGAATTTGTCGTATATTAAATCAAGACCGATTTGGTCGGATATTAGGATTGACGCCAGAGGGATCTCAACCAGTCACCGAGCCTCAAGGGAACGAAGGACAGGGCTGTGCAGAAGGCAAGGATTCACTTGAAGTTTGTTGCATATTTTCTATTCCCGATGGCTTTTCTGGCCAGCGCCTGGGCTGCGGTCTCAGGCAGCATTTCCGGCACCGTCGCAGACCGGAGCGGAGGCGTGACGGCGCAAGCCAGGGTCACCCTGCACGAGATGAATACGGGGCTCGCCTATGGCACAGAGACCGACAGCAAGGGGCTTTACACATTTCCCATCCTGCCGGTGGGCATTTACGAGCTGGAGATCGAGGCTCCCGGCTTTGAGCGGTATGTGCGCAAGAACATCGTGCTCGACTCGAGCGCGGCGCTCACGCTCAACGCGCAGCTCGCGGTGGGCAGCCTTCGCCAGACGGTGACGGTCTCTGACAGCGCCCTGCACATTGACACCATGAGCACGCAACTGGGCCAGGTAATCAGCGGCCGGCAGATGACGGCGGTGCCGCTCAACGGGCGCAGCTATACTGACCTGCTCTCATTGCAGCCGGGCGTGGCGCCGTCGACGGCGATCACGTCGAGCACGGTTCAGGACGTGGGTGCGACCATCCTCAACCCCTCGGGGACGCTCAATCCCGGCAATCTTTCGGTGAACGGGCAGCGCGAGACCGCGAACTACTTCAGCGTGAACGGCAGTGACGCCGAGGAGGATGTGAACGCGGGCACGGCCATCATCCCCAACCTGGACGCGATTGCCGAGTTCCGCATCGTGACCGGAGACTTCGACGCCGAGTTCGGCGAATACAGCGGCGGCCAGATCAGCGTGGTCACCAAATCGGGGAGCAACGGCTTCCACGGCGACGCCTTCGACTTTCTGCGCAACACCGACGGCGACGCGCGCAATTATTTTTCGCCCGCGCGGGCCGCGTTCCGGCAGAACCAGTTCGGGGGCACGGTGGGCGGGCCGATTCGACGCGACCGGGTGTTCTTCTTTGCCGATTACCAGGGCACGCGGCAGGTGGAGGGCATCGACACGGGCGACATTGCCGTGCCCTCGGATGCAGAACGGGGCGGCGACCTGAGCGCATTGGCCGCGTCTCTGACCACCACGGCGACGCTTGCAAACAACCAGGAGGTCACGGTTCCTACGACGGTGAGCGGCTCTTACCTGGCCACGCAGATTTGGGCGCCGGGCCTTGGCTATGCAGTAGCGCAGGGAGAGCCCTACTATTTTTCCGCGGGTGAGAGTTACCTGGCGGGCAATGGCGTCTCTACCTATTCGCATAACTGCACATCTTCGTCGGAGTG
>JASHUF010000481.1 GCA_030040175.1 Acidobacteriaceae bacterium | reverse complement strand
ATGGTTACGCCGTAGATCATGTCGGCAGTGTGCATCATGCGCTTGGAGTGCGTCACCACCAGGAACTGCGTCTCGCGGCTGAGCGAGTGCATGAGGTCGGCGAACCGGTCCACGTTGGTTTCGTCCAGCGCCGCGTCCACTTCGTCGAGCACGCAGAAGGGGCTGGGCCGGAACTGGAAGATGCCCACCAGCAGCGCGAGGGCCGTGAGCGCCTTTTCGCCGCCCGAAAGCAGCAGGACATTCTGCAGCTTCTTGCCCGGCGGCGAAGCCACAATGTCGAGCCCGCTCTCGTCCTGGTTCTCCTCGTCGGTAATGCGCAGAAAGGCGTTGCCGCCGTGAAAGAGGCGCGTAAACACCTGGCCGAAGTTCTCGTTGATGTGCGCAAAGGCCTCGTCGAACCGGGTGCGCGTGATCTGGTCGATCTCCTTGATCGTCTCCTGCGTGTTTTCGATCGATTCGATCAGGTCGTTGCGCTGCGTTTCGAGGAAGGAGTGCCGCTCCGCCGTCTCCTTGTATTCGTCGAGCGCCATCATGTTCACCGGGCCCATCTGCTCCATGCGCTGGCGCAGCCCGCGGCAGGTCTCTTCTTCCTCGGTCAGCTCGTTGCCGGCCAGGCGCGCCATCTCCGCGTCTTCGCGCAACACCTGCGCGGCCACGTTCACCTCCGCCAGGCAGCTTGCCTCCAGGTACTCGAGGTCGGATTGGAGCTTGGCCAGTTCGCTCGACCGTGCCGCGCGCTCGTCGCGCAACTGGTCGAGCGCCGCGCGCCCGCTCTTGAGCCGCGCTTCCATCTCGGCGAGCTGCTGGCGCAGAGCCTGCGCTTCGCCGGCAAGAGTCTGCGTGTGCGCCAGAGCCTCCGCCCTTGCCGCCATCAGTTCCTTCTGTCGTTCGGCGAGCGCGGCGCTCTCGCTTACGCGCTGCTCACGCTCCTGGGCCGCGGCCGTCCTCTGCTGCTCGATGGCCTGCACCCGCCGTTCGAGATCGGCATGCTGCCGGTCGATGCGCTGGAAGGCCGCCTCCGCGCCGCGCCGCCGCTCTTCCAGTCCCGCAAGCTCGGCCGTCACCTGCGCCGCTTCTTGTTGCAGCGTTTCGCGCTTCTGGCGCAGCGCATCCAGTTGCGCTGCCATGCTGTCGAGTCCGGCTTCAGCCTGCGCATGCCCGGCCTCGAGCCGCGCCGCTTCGTCGCGTTTCTCTTGAATCGCCTGCCGCTTGGCCTCGCATGCATCCTTGTTGCGCGCGGCCTGCAGTGCCCAGTCTTCGAGGCGCCGCTCGATGCGCTGTACCTCCGCTTCCATCTGCTTGAGGGCCGCGCCCAGGTTCGCGCTTTCGCTCTCGGCCCGGCGCCGCTCTTCGCCCAGCGTCTCCACGCGGCCGGCGAGCGCTTCCATCTCGTGCCCCAGCGCCGCTGCTTCCATCTCCGCCTGCATCAGGTCCGAGTCGAGGCCGGCGAGCCGCGCCTCCGTCTCGCGCAGATCGCGCTTGAGCGCCAGCGGTCCCTCGCTGGCCGGCTTGCCGCCGGTCACGGTCGAGTTATGAAAGCACTCACCCTCTTGTGTGAGAAAGAACGCATGCGGGTAGCGCGCGGCCAGCTGCAAAGCCCGGCTCGCATCCTCCACGATGTAGCCGTTTCCGAGCTTGGGCAGAATCCCTTCGAGCGAGCGCCCAAAGCCGTTGAGCACGCGCACGGCATCGCGCAGCGGCGTAAGCCCCGGTTCGTGGATCGCACCGGAATCCAGGTCAAAAAGCTTGCCCTGCTCGTCGCCATGAATCAGAAAAGTGGCGCGTCCGTCGCCGGTCTTAAGCACGCGCACGCCTTCCTCGGCCGCGCCCCAGCTCTCGACGACCACATAGTTCAGTTCTTCACGCAGGAACTCGTCCACCACGCCTTCGTGCTCGCCGCTCACCTCCAGAAAATCGGCCAGTGTGCCCACGGGCGCCAGCCCCGCGCCCAGCGCGCCGGGTTTCAGCAGCTTGCGCACGCTGTCGGTCGAGTAGCCGTGGTTGCGGATCAGCGCCTGCAGCGAATCACGGCGTCCCGCGGCCGCCGCTTGCTCGCCGCGCAGTTGGTTGGCGCGCGCACGCTGCGCCGCCTCGTCCGCGCGGCGCGCCTGCAGGGTTTCGCGCAGCTCGCCCATCTCCTCTTCCATCCCCTTAAGCGCCCCGGCAGCCGACTCGAATTTGAGCCGCGCCTGCCCGCTCTCCGCGCCCAGGTGTTCCTGTTCGCCGCGCGCGCGGGCCATTTCCGTCTCCAGCCGTTCCGCCTCGCACTCCAGAGCCGCCAGGCTCTCCTCGCTCTGCGCAGTCTGATGGCGCGCATTCCCGGCGAGCGTGAGCAGGTGCATGGCGTGCCGGCGCGCGCCCTCGAGCTCCCGCTCGGCGCTAAAGACTTCTTCCGCCGCGGCGCGCGCCTCCTGCTGCCGCGCCTCCACCTTTTCGCGAAACGCGCGCGACTCGCCCGCCGCGGTCTCAAGGAAACCACGATGCTGCACCCGCTCCTCGGCGATCGCGCTCAACTGCGCGCGCGTCTGCTCAAGCTCCGCGCCCAGCGCTTCGATGCGCCCTTCAAGCTCGCCGATGCGCTCCGTGTTGCTGCGCTCGCGCGCCGCGGCCCGCTCCAGCTCGATCGCCGACTCATTGGCGCGCGCCTGCGCCGCCTGGCTCTCGCCCTCCAGCGCGTAGCCGCGCTCCGTGAGCTCGTGCTGGCTGGTTTCCAGGCCCTCGATCTCGGCCGCGGCGGCGAGCACGCGCTCGGTGAGCGCCGCAATCTCCTCCTCCAGGCCGGCGCGCTCGGCATCCATGGCGGCCATGCGGCTTGCGAGCACCACGCGCATGCGCCCGCGCAGCTCATCGCGCACGGCCACAAACCGCTCTGCCTTCGCCGCCTGCCGCTTCAGGCTGTTCATCTGCCGCGTGACTTCTTCAAAGATGTCGTCCACGCGCGCCAGATTCTGCCGCGCGCTTTCCAGGCGCAGCTCTGCCAGCCGCTTCTTGGTCTTGAAGCGCGTGATTCCTGCGGCCTCCTCGATAATGGCGCGCCGCTCGTGCGGTCTGGAGCTGAGCAGTTGGCCCACCTGCTCCTGCCCGATAATGGCGTAACAGTCTGGCCCAAGGCCGGTTCCCATGAAGATGTCCTGAATGTCGCGCAGGCGGCAGAGCTTCCCGTTGAGCAGGTATTCGCTTTCGCCGGTGCGAAACAGGCGCCGCGTGACCACAATCTCACCCTTCTTGGGAACGCTATGGAATTTGCGCCGGCGAATCTTCAGGACGACAGGCTGCATGGGGGGCTGCGGGCCCTCCTCCGCCGCGCCGTCCTCCTGCGCCGCTGCTGCTGTCTCCGCTGCGGCCTCCGCTTCGCCCCCGCCACGCGGCTGCTCGGCAGCAATGATCTCTTCTGCCTCGACCGCCCGTTGCCTGCGCATCTCCTCTTCGTCCCAATCCGCGGCGCCCCCGGGATCGAAATCGAGCTCCGGCTCGACGGGAATCGGGCCTTCGTACGCCTCGGGATCGACCAGCGTAAGCGACACCTCGGCCATGCCCAGCGGCTTGCGCGCGCGGGTGCCGGCAAAGATCACATCCTGCATCTGCGTGCCGCGCAGGCTCTTGGCGCTCTGCTCGCCCAGCACCCAGCTCATCGCATCCAGAATGTTCGACTTGCCGCACCCGTTCGGCCCCACAACGGCCGCAATCCCTGTACCTGGAACCGAAATCTCGGTGCGGTCACAGAAGCTTTTGAACCCGAGGATGTGGATCTTCTTTAATTTCAGCATCTTTACTCCAGAAAACGTCCCTGTGCCACGGCTGCGCACAAGTCCATGGCATTCTTCCCGCTTCCCATGCGCGCAGCTATCCGATGCTCTCTTTGATTAGAGACTCTAAGGAGCGCGATGAACAGGGTCAACGTGCAGAAGGTGTGCTTTTGTGGATAAGGGGGGCCCGAATTCGCGATTTCTGGATTTGCCGGAGCTGATGCCGGACTTTTCGGGGTTCCTGGAGATTTGCACCAGATTTCCACAAGAAATTCACAGCCTGTAGAATCACGCGCTCGAGCGCACGCAGCGCCTGCGGCCGGGGAAAACCGGGCCGGCTGACCAGGCGAATGGTGCGCAGCGACTCGCCCGCCAGCGGCCGGAGGACGATTTCGCGGCTTTGGAAGGAATCCGCAGCAAGGGCCGGCAGCAAGGTGCATCCGTAGCCGGCGGCGACCAGGTTCACGAGGGTTTCAAGGGTGGAGGCCTGCATGGAACCGGAAACAGCACCGGCGATTGCGCGGGGCAGCGCGCTGGCCGCGGCGTTGCGCTGGGAGCCATGGCGCGCGCCGCATGCGGCCAGCGCCTGGTGGGCCAGGCAATGGCCGTCAGCCAGAACCAGCAGCTCGCCCGCGAGCGATTTCTCACTGATCTTCCGCGATGCGGCAAGCCGGTGGTGCAAGGGCAGAGCCGCAAGCAGCGGTTCATCGAAGAGCCTGAGCTCAGTGATCTCGGGCGCGTCCGGCGGCGTGGCCAGCAGTGCGGCGTCGAGCCGGTGGTTGCGCAGCCCGTCGATGAGCGAGCGCGTCTGATCTTCCCAAAGCTCGAGCGGCATCTGCGGGCAGGCGTGCTTGAGCGGCTTGAGGATCAGCGGCATCAGGTACGGCGCCAGCGTGGGAATAATGCCCAGCTTCAGCGGGCCCGCGAGCGGATCGCGCGCCGCCTGCGCCACGGTCTCGATCTGGCCGGCTTCAGCCAGTACGCGCCGCGCATGATGCAACACCTGGCCGCCCACGGGCGTCAGGTCCACGCGCTTGTTGGTGCGCTCGAGCAGGGTGACGCCCAGCTCGCCTTCGAGCTTCCTGATCTGGCTGCTCAGCGTGGGCTGGCTCACGTTTGAGGCCTCGGCCGCGCGCCCGAAGTGCCGGTGCTCGGCTACGGCTACGAGATAGCGCAGATCCTGAAGGTTCACGGGAAAACTCCAAAACGGAGCGCCGGGGTCGCGCATTTCTATCATAGATTATAACAATCGTAGTTTTAGAAACAATTGATTTCTCTTATTGCACGGCGAGGCTTATTCTGGAATCTGCACAGGCTTCCGCTGCCGGCGCGAGCGGCTGGTTTTGAAATCGCCGGCGTGCAGCGGCGCGCGGCGGAAATCGCGCAGCGGATGCGATTCACTCGTTCCCAAACCGCACCCCGAACGAATCAATTTCTCACCGGCGAAAAGGAGTCATTGATGTCCAGCGAATCCCAGTGCCCGTTTCACAATGGCATGATCCAGCACACCACGGCGGCAGCCAAAGGCAACCGGGACTGGTGGCCCGAGCAGCTCAATCTTTCCATCCTGCACCAGCAGTCGTCCCTGTCAAACCCGATGCGCGAGTGGTTCAACTACGCCGAAGAGTTCAAGAGCCTCGACCTCGATGCCGTCATCAAGGACCTGCACGCGCTCATGACCGACTCCCAGGACTGGTGGCCTGCCGACTTCGGCCACTACGGTCCGCTGTTTATCCGCATGGCCTGGCACGCCGCCGGCACCTACCGCATCGCCGATGGCCGCGGCGGCGCCGGCCGCGGCTCGCAGCGCTTTGCGCCCCTGAACAGCTGGCCCGACAATGTGAATCTCGACAAGGCGCGCCGCCTGCTGTGGCCCATCAAGCAGAAGTATGGGCGCAAGATTTCGTGGGCAGATCTGCTGATTCTTACCGGAAATGTTGCGCTTGAATCCATGGGCTTCAAGACCTTTGGCTTCGGCGGCGGACGCGCCGATATCTGGGAGCCGGAGCTCGATGTGGATTGGGGCCCGGAGGCCGTCTGGCTCGGCGACGAGCGCTACAGCGGCGATCGCGAGCTGGCCAATCCGCTGGCCGCGGTGCAGATGGGGCTGATCTACGTGAACCCGGAAGGCCCCAACGGCAATCCCGACCCCGTGGCCGCGGCGCGCGACATCCGCGAGACCTTTGCCCGCATGGCCATGAACGATTACGAGACCGTGGCCCTGATCGCCGGCGGACACACCTTCGGCAAGACGCACGGCGCCGGCCTCGCCACCTACGTCGGTGCTGTGCCCGAGGCCGCAGGCATCGAAGAGCAGGGGCTGGGCTGGAGAAGCAGCTATGAGACCGGCGTGGGCACGCATGCCATCGGCAGCGGTCTGGAAGTCACCTGGACCACAACGCCCACCAAGTGGAGCAACAACTTTTTCATCAACCTGTTCGGCTACGAGTGGGAGCTGACCAAGAGCCCCGCGGGCGCGCACCAGTGGAAGCCGAAAGGCGATGCGGGCGCTAACACCATTCCCGACGCGTTCGACGCGAAGAAGAAGCATCAGCCCACCATGCTGACGACGGATCTCTCGCTGCGCTTCGATCCGATTTACGAAAAAATTTCGCGTCATTTTCTCGAAGCCTCGGCCGAATTCGCCGATGCCTTTGCCCGCGCCTGGTTCAAGCTGACGCACCGCGACATGGGTCCGCGCGCCCGCTACCTGGGCCCGCTGGTGCCGAAAGAAGAGTTGATCTGGCAGGACCCGATCCCCGAGGTCGACCATCCGCTGGTCGACGAAA
>JASHUF010000480.1 GCA_030040175.1 Acidobacteriaceae bacterium | reverse complement strand
AGCTTGCCGGCAACGCGAAGGCGCGGCAGGCATGGGCGATGGAGCAATTGCATTGGGCGGCGCAGGCAAGCCGCAACCTGGGATTGCATGCACATGCCACCTTCTCCGGCGCGCTGGCGTGGCCGTTCTTTTATCCATGGCCGCAGCGGCCCGCAGGGCTGATCGATGAAGCCTTCAAAGAACTGGCGCGGCTGTGGACTCCGATTCTCGACGCCTTCGACGCGTGCGGCGTGGACGTTTGCTACGAGCTGCATCCCGGCGAGGACCTGCATGACGGCGCAACCTTCGAGCGGTTTCTCGCCGAGGTGGGCGAACATCCGCGCGCCAGCATTCTTTACGATCCCAGCCACATGGTCCTGCAGCAGATGGACTATGTGGCATTTCTCGATCTTTATCACGAGCGCGTGCGCGCGTTCCATGTGAAGGATGCCGAGTTTCATCCGAGCGGCCGCGCGGGCGTGTACGGCGGCTATCAGGAATGGATCGACCGGCCGGGACGTTTCCGCTCGCTCGGTGACGGGCAGATCGATTTCCGCCGGGTGTTCAGCAAGATGGCGCAGTACGATTATCCGGGCTGGGCGGTGGTGGAGTGGGAGTGCTGCCTCAAACATCCGGAAGACGGTGCGGCGGAAGGCGCCGACTTCGTGCGCAGCCACATTATCCGCGTGACGGATCGGGCCTTCGACAATTTTGCCGGAGGGGGAGCGGATGCGCAGCGAAACCGGAAGATTCTGGGATTGTAGGGGCTCGCAATGAGAATTCTATTGGAGGGTAGCGCGGCAGTTTGGAGCGGCCTCTGGCCGCGGGGGCTACGGCATTTTCTAAGTTACTGTGTCCTTTTCATTTCCTCGTGAGGTCGCCGCTCCCTGTTGGTCGCGTCGACTCTGCCTTCCGTCTTCGGGATACAGCTACTCAGAAAATGCGTTAAAGCCCCTCCTTTTTGGGGGGTGGATTTATGTACGGGCTGAAGCCCGTACCCTTCAAACCGATCCACCCTCGATTGATGACGGATCGTTGCCCGTTGCAGCAATTCCATATTTGAGGTCGAGGAACTCCTGCAATTCTTCCGGCAAGTGCGCTGCGAGTTCCTGCCAGGTAAGTGCCTTGAGACGGACGCGCATCTCCGCGTGCTTGACCGCGGCGATGACGCGGAACCATTCTTCGCGCAGGTCCGGGCGGCGCTCATCGTGCAGCACGCAAAAGCTCGAGACGGTTGCGCTGGCGGCCAGCACGTTGCGAATGAGCTGATAATTGGCGTAGCCGGATACGGTGGGCGCGGGAACCAGGTTGTCAACAAATGAATTCGCGTCCGGATCGCCGATCTCGCTCTCGAACTCCTGCGAATAGTCTTCGGGGAACTCGCTCGCGCGGCGCGGCCGGGCGATGGACAGTTCGACCCGAGGCAGCAGATCGCGATCGAACACGAAATCGAAATCGCGATAGGCCTCCACGGCCGCGGGCAGGCAAGCTTGAAAATCGCCTTCGGTGAGCTTGGCTTCGACGAGCAGGGAGCCGAAGCGCATGTCGACTTCCGTGCGGTCGAAGCGGCCGGTTTTGAGCGGTACGCGCGCCTTCCATCCGAATTCAAGGGCCGCGCCCGTCTCAACGCCGAGCAAGTTCCGCACCGCGTCCGACTCCGCCACGCCGGGCGCGCAAAACACGTTCATCAGCAGGGCATCGGAGCTCATGGAGGAATCGAGCTCGCGCCATCGTCGCTCGGCTTTGGGCAGGCTGCGCGCGGCCTGCGCATGTACTTTGGCGAAGCGCCGCGCCCAGGCAGGGTTTTGCATGATTGCGTCATAGGCGGGGTCGAAGAAATTTCCGTGGCGTCCGTCCTCGGGCGCAAACACAACCACCGGCGGATTGCCGTAACTCTCTACATGCAATTTGCCGCGCGCATGGCGCCGGCTGCGCACGAGCAGCTCGGCGCGAAGCTGGCTTGCGTACCATGCCGATTCGACCGCCATATGGAAAGCCTACAGCGCACAGATGCGGGTCAAGCCGGTCGCAGCGCAATGCAGAGAAAGGCGGCGCCGCGCGCATGCGCAAGCTCAGGTGAGAACGGGCACGTCGGCCAGTCCGGCCACGCCGAAGACGCGCCGGTAGCGCCCGGTTTCCTCGGGCTCGCCCAGCGCCTTGGAATAATTGTCAGAGAGCTTGACCGCGGGCCTGCCATCCACTTCGCTCAACTTGCAAACCAGGCTCACGGGATTGAAGCTCTCGCCGCCCTGGGGATTGCAGTTGCGGAAATCGTTGGTGAGCAGCGTGCCCCAGCCGGTGCTGAAGCGGATGCGGCGCGCCGGAATCCAGCGGCGGCTATCGAGAAAATCGCCGGCGGTGCGGAAGTCGTCCGGCGAGGCGCCGTTGCGCAGCGTGCCCGCAAAGTACGCGTGCAGGCCCAGAATCTGCTCCACGTCCAGGGCGTCGGAAGCGATGAGCCGCTTCTGGCGCGGATCGCGCCCGTGCCGCTCGAGCCAGGCGATGTATTCGTCTCCCGCCACGTAGGCGTCCTTGCTGTCGATGCGCTGGCCGGTCCAGTTGGCCACCCACGCCGGCGCGTCGCGCAAAAACTGCGTGGTGCCGAAGGTGTCGGGAAGAAGAATCAGCAACTCGCCCTGATAACTCTGCTGCCACAACTGGAGCAAGCGGTATTGCGCGGTGCGCAGCTCCTCGTCGTCACGCGCCAGCGCGGCCATGGCCATGGGCAGCTCGTGGCCGTTGGTGCCGATGGCCTCAAGATCGTGCTTGTAGGCGAGGTACGCGTTCGAGGTTCCGGCAAAGCTCAGGCCCAGCGTATCGCGCATGGCGTTGACGACATATTCGTGCCAAAGGAAGCTGTGCCTCCTGCGCGTCCCGAAATCGGTCACATTCAGGTCGGGCACTCCGCGCAGGCGCTCCATTTTTTCCCAGAGCCGGGCCTTGGCGCGCGCGTAGAGGATATCGAGCTCGAGTTCGCCCAGCTGCTTGAGGCTGGCGCGCGTCCTCAGCTCGCCGATCTCAGAAAGCGCAAAGATCTCCCACATCGAGGTTGCCGACCACAGGCCGTGAAACTCGAGGTTGAGCTGTCCGTCCTTGACGGAGAGCTCGTAATTGGAGAGCTGGAAATCATGGTCCAGCCATTCGAGGAACCCGGGCTCGAAGATGCCGCGCCGGCCATAGAAGGTGTTGCCGGCGAGCCAGATCAGCTCCGATTTATGAAAGCGCAGCTTCCTTGTGTGCTCGAGCTGCTCGCGCAGTTGCTCGATGTTCACTGTTTCGCCCAGGCGCGCTCCGGAGGTGCGATTGATGAGCTTGAAGGTGGCGTGGGTCTGGGGAAAGTTCTTCCAGATGAACTGCAGCATCAACAGCTTGTAGAAATCGGTATCGAGCAGGGAGCGGGTGATGGGATCGAGCTCCCAGTTGTGGTCGTGCGCGCGCCTGGCCAGATCGATGATCACGATGTCTAGAGCGGTTTCAGAGCCGGTATAGCCATTTTCTGCAGCGTGCAGGGTGGTTTTTACTTCCACTCCGGCAAGCAGAACTCGCTTGCCGGGGGCCCCGGTTCTTGAGGAAAATGCCACCTGGCTCAGTCGGCTTCAGAATACAGCAAGTCTGAAACCTCTGGACCGGATGACCCGGTTTCTCCCCAAGCCTGCACACGGGATGAGAGGAGGCGTACGCCCACGCTTCAGCCCTCTCAATCAGGACTTTGCTCAATGAGGCGGATAGGCTGCTCTGATTGGTAGCTCAGCACGAGCACGTTCACCGAATACGGCGCGAAGGTTTCGACGAATTGCGTTCCGGAAACTGCAATCGTGTGTTTCACGGGGATGACTGCGTGCGGATTCGCAATGCTGTTGGTCGCGTTGGGCGTCTTGCCGCTCAGGGTGGTGAGTTCCGCCCGCGGCGCAACTTTGCCAACGCCTTCAAGGAGGATGGTGAGCGGTTGCGGATGGGAAGTTGCATTGACCAGCTTGATGTAGAGCTTGCGCCGCGCCCGGTCGCGCGTCACGCAGGTATAGATGCGCGTCGCCGTGCCGGTAAGTTTCGCGGGCACAATTTCGGCGCCCAGATTGGCAGCGAACATCACCTGAGCCCAGTAGCTGGGCGAGCCGTAGCTCGAGAGCGCGTTATACCCGATCAGGTCGGGAGCCCACTGCATGGCGCCGGGGTTTACGTTGGTGAAGAGGGGCGCATAGCTGGCCATGACGATGAGATCGCTGTTGCGCTCGAGCCCGGCCATCCAGGCCGCGTCGGCCAGGGCCGCTTCGAGGTTCGGGGTGGGATCGCCTTCGCGCGTGGCCCATTCGCCTACAAAGATTTTCGGTCCCGTGCGGGGGTGATTGTCGTAGTGGCCGCTCTGCGCGAACGACTCCTCGGCGGGCATGTAAAAGTGCTCGTCGAGGACATCCGGGGTCACGCTCTTCACCGGCGTAGTGGCAATGAGCTGCAATTGGGGATAGCGATCCTTGATGGCGTGGTAGAACTGCGCGAACCGGCCGTCATAGGAGCCGGAGCGATCGAACTCATCCTCGTTGCCGATCTCAATAAAGTGAAGCGGAAAGGGGGCAGGGTGGCCGTCTTTGGCGCGCTCGCTGCCCCATCTCGTATCGGCGCCGCCGCTCACGTACTCGATTTCATCGAGCGCATCCTCGACGTAGGGCTCGAGCGCGGGGCCGGGATCCACATGCTCCTGGGCGAGGGAGTAGCCGGCGTAGACCGCGAGCACGGGCTCGATCTTCAGGTCTTCGCACCACTCCAGGTATTCGAGCAGTCCCATGCCATCGGATGAGCGATACGCCCAAGGGCTCTGGTGCGTGGGCCGGTCGACCCAGGGGCCGATGGTCTTCTTCCAGTCGAAGCGCGTGGCGATGTGATCGCCTTCGAGATAATTGCCGCCCGGCAGGCGCAGAAACTTCGGGTGCATGGCGGCGAGCAGCTCCATGATGTCGGCGCGGTTGCCGTGCACGCGGCCAAGATAAGTGGGCGGGAAAAGAGAGATGAGGTTGAAGCAGACGGTGGCGGGGCGGGGAATGGTGAGGATGAGGTGGTTGTTGGCGGAGAGAGCCGCATCGCCCGTAGTGAGCGTGAAGGTGAATTCCTTCCACTCGCCGGAAAGGCCGGCGACGGTGGTCTTGGCCGCGGCGATCCCGGTCGAGTCGTTCTCGAGGCTGATGGTCACGGGCACGTCGCCGGAATCGCTCTTCGCCCAGAACGATCCGCTGTACGTGGTGTGCGGCCGCACGGCAATGCCCCAGTAGCCATCGTTCTCCACGCCTGCCGGCGCCGCATCCGTGGCCGCAGTCACGGCGATCTTCAGGCTGCGCGGCAAGGCGGCGCTGGGCCCGGCCGTCTCGTCCACGGAAACCTCGGCGGCGGAGTTGCCGCGCGCCACCATCGGCCAGTGAACCAGGGCGCCGAATCCGTGCCCGATGGCGCGGTCGCTTACCAGCTCGGCATACAGACCGCCGTCGTAAGAATGATTGATCTCCTCGGTCATCAGGCCATAAAGTGTGGGACTCACCCTGCCTGTGGGATGGTTCACATCGATGGTGAGGGAAGGCGCCTGTGCCGGAAGATGCAGCGCAACCGCGAGAGTTGCGCAAGCGCCGGCAGCGAGAAAGGGCGTTTTCATCCCCGCCATCGTATCCGGGCCAGCAACGGGCTGACAATCGAGGCAACGTTTTCGCCCGGAGCCGCCACTCTGCTTCAATGCGCTTCGCGGCCCGCCGCAGCTTCACTCGCTCTTCCGCCCGATCTGCGCGGCCGTTGCCTCGAGCAAGGCTTCAGGCAGCTCGGGCATGGCGCCCGATTGCGACGCCATCCACGCGCCCCAGCGATTTCCGGCCTCATTCAGCGTGGCCAGATCGGCTCCCCGCAGCAGGTAATGAACGATGGCTGCGGTAAATGCATCGCCGGCGCCTACCGTGTCGGCCACCTGTACGGGAAATCCAGGATGATCGTCCCACGCATCCCGCGTCACCAGCAGGCTGCCGCGGCCGCCGCGCGTAATGATTGCCAGCGCAAGATCGGGAAACTCGTCGAACAGCGCGCAGGCTGCCGCGCGCAAAGGCTGGCTGCCCGTGTGCGACGGATCGCGCTTGGCCGCACCCGCAGCGAGTTCCAGCAAATCCAGAACAAGCGGCGTTTCCGCTTCGCTCATCTTGAGGACGGTTGCGAGCTCAAGCGATTCCCGTATCCCCCGGGCGGAATAAAAGGGCGCGCGCAGATTCACGTCGAGAACGCGCAAGCAGGCGGAAGGAGTTGCTCGAGCGAGGGCCTGAATCGTGTGGCGCGACTTCGCGCTTCTCTGCGCCAGTGTGCCGAAGCAGATGGCGTCGGCCTGTCCGGCAAGGCCAATCCAATCCTCCGGCAGTTCCAGAAAATCCCACGCGGCTTGTTCGTGGATGGTGTACTGCGGCTCGCCTGAGGAAAAACTTACGGTGACGCGGCCGGTTGAATGCGCCGGGTCGATCTGAAGAAAGCCCGCATCCACCGGGGTGGCGCGCAATTTCTCCAGAGCCCGGCGGCCGAGCTCGTCGTTCCCGACGCGGCTGAGAATCACTGCACGGTCACGCAGCCGGCCGGTCATAACGGCAAAGTTGGCCGGTGCACCTCCGAGCCGTGCGCCTTCGGGGAGAAAATCCCATAACAATTCGCCGACGCCGAGGACCAGCTTTTGAGTCTTCAAGCTCGTTCTCCGCCGGCTCCCCGAGGGCGCGCATCGTTGTCTGAACAAGAGGTCTCGTCCGTCCCCATCCAGCGATGGATGGAGCAATTCTCCCAGTTCATGGCGGCGTAGCAGGCGCCCGGCTGCCGGGCGAGAATCCGGCGCTCGGCCGCCGCGTCTGCTTGCGAGCGCCGGATCTCCCCGTGAAACAGGCGTGTGAAGCCGGCCTGCTGCCGAAGTATGCTTTCCTGCTCATTGTTCACATACAGGACGTCAAGTTTGCGGGAGCGCCCGGCAAGTTTGCCTGCCCAGTTGCGCACCATGCGGCGCAGCACCGGCCCCGCGAAGGGGTTGAAGAGAAAGGCCACGCAGGGGCCCGGCGGCAGTTCAAACTCCGCGGCATCGCGGCAGATCATGCGCATGGGCGCCCGCGCGCGGCCCGCGGCGCGCCAAATGGCGAGATTGCGCCTGCCGATCTGCGCCAGCGCCGGGTTGAGTTCCACGCCCGACACGGCGCGAAAGGGAAACTCCGCGGCCAGCAGCACTGCGCGTCCCATACCCGCTCCCAGATCGATGAACGTAAACTCGTCGATGGGCGCCAGCGGTCTGCACCGCCGCCAGCGGACGATCATTCCGCGAAACACCGAGGGCGCCACCGCGTAGTAGGCGGTCGCGTGCCGGTCGTGCCGGTGTCCCGTGGTCAGATGCCGGCCGGCAATCAAGCCGCTGGTGCGCACGCCGAATTCGAGGTCGAAAGGATGGCGCACCAGACCGTCCCGGACGAGGAGACCTCTCAAGGAGCCGCCCTGCGCTTTACCGTTGTCCGCGGGCCGGCAGATTCCGGCTGCACTATTGGACGCCACGTTTGAACCTTAGCACAATCTGTGTCGAGCGTTAGTGAGACGCGGGCCGCGAGAAGGTTCTTACTCGTAGTTGCCGATAAGGATAAAAGGCGCCCAGTAAAACGGATGTGAATCATCGTGCGGGTGCGGCAGCGGGCGCGGGTTTTCTTCCACCTCGAGACCACGGCCGGTTGCGCCCGGTTGCGAGCCCGGCTGCGCGCCGCCCGTTCCGCGCAGAAAAGCAAGCTGCGCCTGGCGCAAGGCCTCGGCTTTTCCCGCGGCCGGATTTTTGACCCAGCGCGCATAAAAGTCGCTCATAATGCGGCTGGTGCTCACGTCGTTCACGTCCCAGAGCGTCGCCAGCACGGCTTCCGCGTCTTTCTGCTGCGCGATCATGCCCAGGCTGTCCATCTCCAGCCCGTCGCCGGCCACATCGCCCTTGGCTGTGCTGCACGCGGAGAGCGTCAGCAGACGCGTCCCGCGAAAGGTAATGGTTGAATCCTCGAGCTTCGAAAGAGTCAATGGGAATCCCTGCGGAACGCCCGCGTCTTCACCCGCGAGCATAAGGTAAGGCTCGGTGTCGCCTCCGGTCTCGAGAACGAAATGGCTGGCGATATGCACAACGGGAAAGCCGGCGCCGGCGCCGAGTTCGCTCTTCAATGCCGCGTAGGTGAAGCGGTCGTCGGGCAGGAGCAAGCCTTCGAGCGGCCCATGCGAGCGAGGGAACGCGGGGTCGTGCGCGACCGCTTCCAGCTCCGGCATCACGCCAGGGAGGGCGGGCAATCCTCCATAGCTCTTGGACAAGCCCATGGCCAGCACGCGCAGATCGGGTTTGTCTGCTCCCGAATTGCTCATGTGCTCGTAGCTTTCCGGCGTGAACAAAACATTATTGAAGCGCTCGACCATGTAACGATGGCCGTCGTAGAGCGCGGCCATGGGCAGATAGCGCAGCACGCCGTCGAGCGACCAAAGCAGCGTGGGAACGCGGCTGCTGTCGCCGGGCGCGCGCTCGAGCGCCGCCAATTCCGCGTCGAAGGGAGCGATGACCATCGAATACAGCTCGGCCAGGTGCGGTTGGGGATCGGAGTCCGGCGTGCGCAGATCGTTGCGCACCTCGAGCACTTTGTCGCGCAACTGGGCCGGCGTGGCCTGGAGCTCGAATCTCCTGCGCGCCTGCGCCGTCACCACAATGGCGTAGGCGTGATCCGCGCCGAGCAGGAGCCGGATGCCCATGACGCGCGGGCCCAGTGCGGCCAGCGTATTCTGCAATTGACTCACGTCGGATTTTTCCTGGCTTAACAGACGGTTGGCGTTCTCTGCGCCCGCCGTCTGCTCGAGCTCGGGGTAGATCGTCTTGCGGAAAAAATCCGCCACTTCGCTGTTCTGGGCTTCGATGTTGGTCTCGAGCGTTTTCAGACGCGCGTCTTCCTGCTCCGTCCTGCCGGTCTTGGCCTGGAGCGAGGCGTATTCTACGCTCATGTCGGCGAGCGTGGCCGCCGAGTTTTCTTCCGAGGCAAGCTGGCTTTCGGCCTTCTGCTGGTTTTCCGCGAGCTTCAGGGGTTGAGCCGCGGTTGCGGGATTGTCTCCTGCGCCGCGCACCACTTCCTTGAGCTCCTGCTCCTTGAGCAAATCGAGAACCTGTTCGGCCTCGCCCAGCCGGTCCTGCTCCACCAGAAGCTCGGCCAGCATGCGGTAGGTGGACGACTTCGATTGCACGAAGCCGGTCTGCAGCTCCTT
>JASHUF010000479.1 GCA_030040175.1 Acidobacteriaceae bacterium | reverse complement strand
GCATCAGCTCGAGCGCGAGGTCGCGGCGGTTTGCGCGCGGCTCCATCACTGCGCCGCCGAAGATGGAGCGCCCTTTGCGTTCGATGTGCTGCGAGAGGAACTCACCGAGCTGATCGATCATCGTGATCGAATTCAGGTAGCATTCGCGCTGCGTCTCGCCCCAGGTAAAGAGCCCGTGGCCGCCGAGCACGATGCCGTCGCAGCCGGGATTGGCCTCGACGGCGCGCTTCATCATCATGGCCAGCTCGAAGCCGGGGCGCTGCCAGGGCAGCCAGACCAGGCTATGACCGAACTCGCGGTTGAACTCCTCCGTCTTGGCCTTCCCGTTGGCCGCCGCCGCCAGCGCGATACCCCAGTCGGGGTGCAGGTGATCGACGTGCCGGAAGGGCAGAAAACCGTGCAGGGGCGTGTCGATGGAGGCGGCCACGGGGTTGCCGCCGAAGGTGCAAAGCGGATACAGGGCCACCATCTCGTCTTCCCTGTCCACGCCCTTGTAGCTGCGCTCGAGCGCCAGCAGCTTATCGAGATAAAGAGTGGCAAAACCGGAGCGCTTGATGCTGCCCAGGTCGCCGCCTGAGCCTTTCACCCAAAGCACTTCCACCGCTTCGCCGGTCAGCGGATCGGCCTCCGTAACCTTCGAGCTGGTATTGCCGCCGGCGAAGTTGGTGATGCGGAGATCGGAGCCGAGCAGATTCGAACGATAGCGCAACAGCTCCGGCTCGTCGAGCGTGGCGGCTACGCTCGCATCCCAGCGATCTTCAAGAAGTTTGAGCACGGGTGAAACCACGGACGCCGTTGTCATAAAATTTGAACTTCAGGAAAATGTTTGCAACCCCAACTAACATCATACAGCCGGAGAGCGGCGAAAGCCCCCGTCTTCAGGCGGAACCGCCGCCCTCCGTGGAGGCATGCGCCTGCGGCGTGTTTGCGGCTGCATGCTCGGCAGCCAGCGTCTCCGCGGTCACTGCGCGATGATGCACATAATTGTAGGGCGGCACGGTGTAGCCGCGGAGCAGGGCGATGCCGAGCTGGATCAGGCGCGGGCCGTAGCTCTCGGCTTCGTGCGAAATGGAGCCGATGAGGGCGCTCGCGCCGGTGCGCATCTCAGTGAGAACTTCGGGAATGCAATCCTGGCCAACGATGGCGAAGTCTGCCTCCCTGCCCGCCTCGCGAATCGCGTCCAGCACCCCCAGCGCGCTTGAATCGGTGGCCGCGGCCACCAGCGTGCGCTCGCCGTGGCGGCAAGCGGCGAGAAACTCGATCACCGCGCGCCGGCTGGCTTCACGCATGCCGCGACCCTCGATCTGGACATAGCTCTCCGCGCGCAAACCGGTGAAGCGCTCGCGTATGGCGTCGAAGGCGCCGGAGATGCGGCTCTGGACGAAACTGCCGGCCTCGCTGAACCCCACGCCCAGCACTTTGTCCACCCTCCCCTTCCATTTCCTCTGCGCGAACTGCGCCAGCAGCGAGCCGGCCTCGTAACCCACCTCGAAGTTATCCACCCCGAAATAGGTCGCATTGGGATGAGGAACATCGATGGCGACCAGAGGAATCTCGGCCTTCTTCAGGATGTAGGCCACGCGCGGAGCCACGGCCTCTTCCACCTGGAATTCCAGCGCCAGGTCCACGCGCTTGGAGACGAATTCTTCGGCGTTGCGCACGGCCGCTTCGGGATCGAAGCGGTTGTCGAGGACGAGGAGCTCCACCCCTGCGGCGGCGGCCGCGGCCGTTACGCTTTGCGCTACGGCCACGGAAAAGGGCAGGTCGGCGCTTTGCACGGCAAACCCGAAGTGCAGGCGTCGCGGCCGCGAGACCAGGCGGTACTGGCCGCTCTGGGTCTGCGCCAGATAGCCGCGATGCACCAGCGTTTTCAGGATGCGGTAGACGCTGGTCTTGGAGATGCGGGTCTTCTGATAGACGTCTTCGAGAGTGAGCGGCGCGTGATCCCGCTCCAGCAGTTCGATCACGTCGAGCGCTTTGGAAAGAATGGGAACCAGGTAGAGACGCTTGATCTTGGTTTTCGGCAATCAGACCTCCACTTTCCGTGCTCTGGCCCAAAACCCCGATGCCTTCCAAAATATCAGGGAGCAGCGCAGCTAGGCATAGCTGCTTACCGTTTGACCCCGGCAGCCGCGCTGGCGCGCAATGCGCTCCACGTAGCCGCCGGCGCGGAGCGCTGGGAGCGGATCGGCGGGCAGTCCCCGGGCTTCGCGCCAGGCGCGAGCCAGGGGGCGCACGTCGCGCCAGAAGGCACCGCGAAACAGCTCCTCCGCCGCGACCAGATCGCAGTTTTGCTGGAGTTGAGCGAGGCAGACGCGATCGACGAGCGCGGCCTTCAAATACAACTCCTGCGCAGCCACCACGGTCTGCACCATGGCTTCCATCTTGCCCTTGAGATTGTGGCTCTGGTCGATCATGTAAGCCACATGCAGCTCCAGGCCATCGGCGGCGGCCGCGTGGATCTCATGGAAGATGCGAAAAATCTGGTAGGGATCGATGGAGCCCAGGGTAAGATCGTCGTCGGCGTAGCGGCGGTCGTTGAAGTGAAATCCGCCCAGCAGGCGCGTATGCAGGAGCCAGGCCACAATCTGCTCGATATTTTGCGAGAGGTAGTGATGGCCGGTATCGACCAGCACGCAGGCCTGCGGCCCGGCGTGGCGGGCAAGGTGCGACGCCATGCCCCAGTCGGCGATGTCGGTGTGATAGAAAGCCGGCTCGAAGGGTTTGTACTCGATCAGCAGACGCTGGTCCGGCTTCAGCCGGCCATGCGCGGCGCGGAGCGCGTCTTCGAGCCAGGCGATGCGTTTGCGCATGCATTGCGTGCCGGGATAATTGGAGCCGTCAGCCAGCCACAGGGAGATGTCCCGCGAGCCGAGCGCTGCGGCAATTTCGATCGAATCGAATACGTGCGCGAGGGCTTTTTCGCGGATAGCCGGCGCGGGGTTCGAGAGCGAGCCGAATTTGTATTCCTGATCCTGAAAAAGATTGGGATTGACCGATCCGGAGCGAATGCCGCAACGGCGCGCGAGGGCGCGGACTTCGGGCACGTCTCCGAGCCCGTTGGGCAGGTCCCAGAGGACGTGGAGGGCCAGCGTGGGCGTGACGCCCGTGAGCCGGTTGACCTCCGCCGCGTCAGAAAATTTTTCTTCGAGGGTAACGGCTGCGGCGGCCTGCGCAAACTTGCCGAAGCGCGTGCCGGTGTTGGCAAAGCCCCAGGAGGGAATCTCGATTTGAAAGGCATCGAGAGCTCTGAAAGCCAGATCGTGGATTTGAAAATCTGCAAGCGCCATAGGGTTACCTCTTGCCGGGCCGGTTGACTCCGTTGTCTTCGTTTTCTTCCGCGTTTTCG
>JASHUF010000478.1 GCA_030040175.1 Acidobacteriaceae bacterium | reverse complement strand
TTATTGAAATTCCTGGCTGAGTTGCGTGAGGTTGAGATGGAAAAGGAAGGCTTGACTCCTGGCCGAGAAATCCTTGGACACCGCATCAGACGGTGCGCCTGTGCGCGGCGTCTGGATCTTGAAGAACATGGGAACTGCGCGCTTGCCCGGCGCGCTGTGGCCGAGGACCTGATCCAGAGTGAGATGGAGGCCTTGCTCCCTTTCGCTCGATGCCCGGCAGGAAAGAGGCGTGCAATAGGTGTCCCCAATGAACGTGTCCGTGATCCCGTCGTCATAAAGAGCCGTATTGAAGGCGACCGTCCGCCCATCCGCGGTGATAAAGCTGGTCACAGCGCTTGCCGCGGGCAATTCCCCCTGGGTCATCAGGCTGCGTTCGATACTGTGATTGCTTGGCGGCAGCCAGATGCCGATCTCCACCTCGCCCTCGCGCTCCGCTACGAACGACGCAGCTTCCAGAACCGAAACCCCTCCCACCTGCTCCTGCCACGCACGAGTCAGCCTGTACTCGCCCACTTGCGCAGGGAGCAGCTCGTCGAGGTCATGCGCCGTAATCGAACCACGATGAAGTGCAAGAGCCAGATTCTCCGCGTTACTGTCGGCCGCGCGCACTCCCGGCACGAGAACCGGAAGCACCAGAAGCGCCAAGGCCGCCGATTTCCAATAAGTGGGTCGCCAGCCGGACTCCTGTTTTCCTTCTGGTTCCGGCACCGCCGCGCCGGTTTTACTCCCTTCCCTTCCCTTCCTCAGAAAAATCAAGAGAAACAGGAACACCGCAACCAGAAAGAGCAGCGCCCCAATCGCGTAATCGGCCTGTTCCGCGCACCGCTCCAGAAGCGGATGACCCACGGCGAAGCGGTAATAAAGCACAAGGGCGCAAAGGCGAATCAAGTTGAAGAGGTGACCCAGTAGAACGCCCCCCGCCACCAACGCGGCCCATCGAAGGGTGCTCACACGTCTCAAATAGCCGGCGATGAGCGCGCCATAACCGAGTGTCAGGGCGCCGCGCATGCCGTCGCACCCCGGGGCGATGAACATTCCGAAGCGCGGCGTAAACATCAGGCGCAGCAGCTCGCTGTTCGAGGGAGAAAGCCCAAGCAGGTGCGCAAACGACCGCGCGACCTGCGCCGCAAGACCTTGCATGGGGATGTCAAGATACTGGACGATCACCTCGGGAACCGGCTGGAGAAACAGCAGGAGCACCAGCGGGAACCATGCCCTCCGCCAGACGCGCGCTCCGCCAAACAGAAGAACGACGCCGGAGGCGTAAAGGTAGATCGGCAAAACGCTGGGCAGAAAGTTGACCCTCACATCCCCAGCGGACCAAAAGAAGACCACCCGCTCCGAGAAGAGCAACGGGACAAAGGCAAGGATCACCGGCACAAGCCCCCACCAGGTGCCGTTTAACTCCCACCTGCTTTGCCGCCAGGCGCGCAGGACGAGGAAGATGCTGGCAGGCAGAATCAGCATGCCAATGGAACGCAAGGGATCTTCACTCCAGATTTCCCAGAGCTTTGCGAACTCGGGGGAGACTCCCAGCGAACCGCCAATCGCCAGAAGCGCGATGCACGGCCAAACGAGAACTCTCAGAGGATGGGTGCGCTTTCGCGCACCGGACCGGGGCGGCTCATCGGATGCTTCCATGCCGGCCGGCGCAAGGCGCGTGCTGCTGCTCGCACTCATAGCAAGGTTTCCTCACCCAGTCCTGCAACAGCGCGTTTGCAAGCCGATTTCCAATGGTCTGCATTCAAACGAACCGGGGTGTGCTCTCGCTCTTTCAGGAAGAGGCTGAGACTTAGAACCATTTCCCCAAGAATCGACGGGCCCGCAACCCGCTCTGCCAGATTAGCCGACAAAGAACTTCGCCCGCGAGGCAACAGACAGATTTAACAAGAATTTTGCAGGCACACGATCTGCTGCCCTGCTGGTGCGGATTCGCTCCAATGCCGGAGAGGAGATAAAGGAAAAAGCTCGGCGCCGGCGGACAAAGGCGGAGCCCGCATGACGTTTGTCATACATGCCGTGCTCACCCTTCATGTGGACTGCGAGGGCCGATTGCGGCACTCCTCGATTTCGGATATATGTCGAACAGGCCCAACCTTTCCGGCTTCCACAAGGTTTTTGCGATGTTGAGGAGAAGTAACATTCCAACCGCTGCCGTTCGCCTGCTGGTTGTGTTCGCCTGCCTGCTTGGGATTTGGGAATCCTGGAAGTTCGAACGCTCGGACGCGCTTTACTGGCAGGGTACCTCCGCATCAATCCGTAAAGCCATCCGGCTGGAACCGGACTGCTGGTGGTGCTATGTGCAGCTGGCGCGGCTCGACGAACGCGATGCCGAAGCGCTCCTGCAAACCTCCCTGCGGCTGAACGCATACGACAGTGAGGCGGCAATCGATCTGGGCTTGCGTTACGAGGCCGACGGGAATCCTCGCCGGGCGGAACAATTCCTGCTCCAGGCATTTGCCGTCGATCAAACCTACGCACCGCGCTTCAGCCTGGCCAATTTTTACTTCCGTCAGGACGATTTGCCCGCGTTCTGGACGTGGGCGCGCCGGGCCGCGGAGATGCCTGCAGACGACACCGGCGCCTTATTCGAGCTTTGCTGGCGCGTCGCCCCGGATGCGAAGACAATCGAAAGGAATATTTTGGACGGCGATCCGGAGTTGATCCGGCAATTCGTCGATTTCCTGGTCAATAAGAATGAGCTCCGGGCTGCAGTTCCTCCCGCCATGGACCTGGTCCGCCTCGGCGATGATGGGACGGATCAGGAGCGCCTCTACTCGCTCATCGATCGACTGATCACCGCCAATGACTCCGCCGATGCCGATTCCTTATGGCGCCAGCTCATCCGGGAGAACTGGATTCCGGACGACGGCATCGTTCCCTACAACCACACCTTTGCGCGCGATCCGCTGCCGTCTCGCTTTGACTGGAGGCTCTCCGCATTCCAGGGCCTGCATTCCTGGCCCGGACCCTCCGGCCTGATGACGGAATTCACCGGCGATGAACCCGAGAATTGCCCCATCGCCGAAGAGACCATCTCTTTGCCGCCGGGCAAATACCGATTGATCTCCTCCTACCGCACAGAGAACTTTGCGGCGGACAGCGGCATCCACTGGCAGATCACCGTGCCCGGATCGGAGACCGTGATTGCAACCACTGCGTCGCTTCCCGTGGATGCACCCGGAACCTGGACGTTGCCGTTTTCCGTCAGCGCCGATCAATCGCTCCTGCATTTACAGCTTGTTTACCAACGGGAATTGGGAACTTCGCGCATTCAGGGAACACTCGTGGTACCATCTGTCAGAATTCAAGCGCAACCGTGATATGAATTGCCCTGCCTGCGGTAAGTCCGATATTCGGCGCTCTCACAGTTCAGACTGGAGAGACAATTTCGAGCGCCTGCTCGGCCGCCAGGCCTACCGTTGTCGCAAGTGCCGTCAACGGTTTTACTATCCCGCAGTCGGCGAGCTTGCGCGGCGCAACTCCGGGCTCGCGCAGAAAAAAGGCGTCAAGGTCAGGGACTTCAGAAGGCGCAAGCGGGTGATGCGCAGAATCATCGCAGTCGCAGTTTTTGTCGTGATGTTCTCACTCTTCGGTCTCTTCCTGCGTCATATCTCCCAGGATCACCCTCCCCAAAGCAACGCGCAAGACATGGGCTCGCCCAACGAATAGCTGCAAAAGCGGGGAGGAAGGCGCGCCTCAAGCGCGGATCGCTTCTCCTTCTCTCCGGGAACTGCGGGCCATATACAGCGCTCCCAGGACGGCGAACATCCAGCCCGACACCGCCGGGCGCGGGAATGGGTAATCGACGCAGGCGTTCAACATTACCGCAAGCAAGCCCAGCGCCCACAGGTTCCTGAACATTGCGGGAACGCAGGCGAGAAACGGAACCAGCACCAGGAGAAGAAAGGGCAAGCCGCCCTCGGCCGCAAACTCGGCCCAGTCGTCATGGGCATGATTCGCGGTCATGGCATCGTCTTTGACCGCGAACTGCTGGTACACCTGCTCATAGGTTCCCAGCCCATAACCGGTGAGGGGACGCCGGCTCGCCATCTCCAGCGCGCCGCGCAAATACTCGCGGCGAATGGCAAACGGGTCCTCTTTCTTAAATCGTTGCCAAACCCGCTCCCATCCCACGGCAAACGTGAACGCGCCCGCGACCAGGGGAATCATGAGAAGGATCGATGCGACCGGCGCGAGGCGCAGCCTGGCCCGCACCTCCCGCAACCGGATGAGTCCAATGAGGGGTATGGTGACCAACTCCGCGGTGCAAAGCAGAAATCCCGCGCGGGAAGCGGCGCCGATGGCCGATGCGTAAAGTACCCCTCCGGCCAGCGCAAACCACCATGAACGCCATCCTTCGCGCACGGCTCCCCAAAGCGCGATGGGAAGCACGATCTCAACGAATTGTACGTAGTTGTTCTTGTTTTGAAACGTGGCATAGATATCACTGAACCCGGTAGGAAAGATCCAGAGAACGCGGCCCTGGGAGGTGTTGAACTGCAAAAGGAAGAGAATGGCCATACCCGCGCCAAAACACAAGACCGCCTGGAGAAACCTGCGCCGGGAGACGGAGGATCGGGTCAGCGATTGGCTCAGATAAAACACACCGGCGAGCGCGCCCCAGCGCAGGACGGCCTGGCGCGTTTCAAAGCTGGAAGCCGTAGTGCGGGCGATGAGTTGAAAGACACCCCAGAGCGGAAGCAGATACACCAACAGCGGCGCCAGACCGCGAGCGGTCTCTTTCGCGCGGCGACGGAGGTCATCGATGATTTGGACAATCAGCAGGGCGTAAACGCCGATTTGAAAGAATTGGATCGCCCAAGCTCCCCTCACCCACACCGTAACCGTGGTGAAGGCGAGCAGGAGAAAGAGCACAGCGGCGACAATCGCGGGAAAATAATTGCGCGATGCCGGCGGGGAGCCGCTCGAGGCTGAGGATTTTGCGTTGATCTGGGTGACGGGCAACGAGTCCATTGTATGCTGGAATCGATTCGCAATAACAAACCTTACCGGATCTGTGAGCCTTGACTCGCCGGCCAGCGTGTTCGCCGCGAAATAAGCTCAAAAAACAGCAGCGATCTTCACGCCTGTTCATCTTGGTGTAACAATCCGATTCGCTGAGCAGACGGGAATTACGCCCTTGCATGTGAAATCTCTGTTTCGCGTATTGCGATGACCTTGGAACTCTAGTATGATTCGGCGGCAGGAGGGGAAAGTGAGCAAGCTGAACTTCAGCATTCCTGCAGCGCTCCTTCTTCTTATGGCCACCTCGGCCCACGCGCAAAACGGCTGCGTGGATTCGCCTGAAAATCCGACCGTGGTCTTCGGATTGATTGCAGCCGCCGCTTCCATTTTGCTGCTGCGGCTCCGTAGCCGGAGCGGCTTCCGCAATAAGTAACACTTCATTCACAAGCGCGCCGCCAAACCATTGCCCGGGACCCCAACGTAGCGCAGATTATGCCAGCACACCCCGGCGCAATTGCCGCCCAGTCCGCTCCTGCCCGCAAACTTCCGGTCGAGCCCAGCCGCACGAATCTCCTCCAAGGCGGTCCAGCTTTCTGGGGATGCCTCGGCTTTCTGTTTGCGTTCGGCTCCCTTGGTCTGTCCTCGGTGCTGATGGATTTGTGGCAGCTTTGGACGACCGATCCGCTGCGCTCGATCGGCATGCTCCTTGTCCCGGCAGCGGTTGTGCTCATCCTGCGTGAATGGCGTAAAAATAAGTGGGAGCTCAGAGGTTCCTGGTGGGGGCTTCTGCCTTTAGCGCTTTTTCTCCTGGCGACTCTGTACTCGCACGACCTGGTGGTTTCCTGGCATGCCACTCCGCTGGCCTTTGACTTTCTGCCTCGTCCGCTTCCGCTTTATCTGTATGCGAGCGGCGTGATCCTGCTGATTGCGGGAGTGCGGGTTTGGCGGCGAGCCTGGTTCCCGCTGCTTCTGCTCCTCTGCGCCCAGCCCGTGCCGCGAGCGCTGGTCTATCTTTTCGACCTTCCCCTGCAGAGCCTTGCGGCTCACACAGCCCGCGGTTTTGCGACCATGATCGGTTTTGCGCCCACAAATCCGGAGCTGCTGAAACTGATGTTCGCACCGGACTTCGGCATGTTCATTGCTCCCGGGTGTGACGGCATGCGCGGAGCCGTAGGCCTGGGATACGGAGCTCTCATTGCCGGCTATCTTAAACGGGTTTCGCTGGGCCGCTGGTTCCTCTATGTAGCCGGCGGAGTTATCCTCGGTCACCTGTTCAACCTGGTGCGGCTCTGCACGCTGGTTCTTTATTACCGCGCCGCCGCCGGACATCGCGCCCTGGAGAATGCAGCTTCGCTCGCTGACTACGCGATCGGCGGCTTGCTGTTTCTCGCCGCTTTCGTCTTGTTTGCTTCGATTGTCCTCAGGTCAAAGAACACTGCGCAAAATGAGATAGGAGCCCTGCCGGAAGATGACCTGCTTCAATCCGCACGGCCGCGGCGACTCGGCCTCAAGCTCGCGGCCTTTTCCGTTTTCGCGCTTGCCGCCATGATTCCCGGCATCCGCGCCATCCAGCTTCATCGCCAAAGCCTGGTGGCATCGATCCGCAGCGGGAGCCTGACGCCGCAGGCCCTCGACCAGCTCATGCCCAGACAATTCGGCGGCTATCAATTGATCCGTGCGTGGCAGGAGGGAACTGGCGGCGACCCTCTGCTCGAATCGGGGGTCTACGCCAGCCCCGCTTCGGGCGAAATCACGGTCGGCATCTGGCTGCCATCGAGCGGCCATAGTGTGCACTATAGCTGGATGACGCACGGAGACTGGCCGCAAAGGCGAGCCGACCGCAGCTTCACCACCGCGCAAGGGCGTGTGGTCAGCATCGATACGGCCTTCTATAGCGATGGAGTGACAGATCGCTTCGCCGGCAGCGTAGCCTGCACTCCCTTCGAGTGCCGGCCGCCGGCCGAGACTGAGCGGGCGCTTTCCCTGGCCTTCGACGACACCGGTGCATCCGCTGTGCGCGGAAACCGTCCGGTTTCCATCTTCTTTTCAGTGGAGCGGACTCGCGGCGCCGGTCCGGCGGCAGCCTCTTATGAAGAACTGTCGGCCGAGGCGCGGGACTTTCTCTCGTATGTGAGCTTCACCGAAGTGAGCCGGAGATTCCAATAAGCGGACCCGGCCGCTCATCGCTTCAACTGGTATTGTCCAGGCAGAGGCGCGTTGGGGACGGTGCGAATGGCTTTCTTGTCGAGGATATCGACATTTCTCATCTCCGTCTCCAGCGAATAGCACTGCTTTACGGCAGACATGGAGATGACCACTTTGCAACTGCTGCGCAGTTCCACCACCATGCCCTCGGCTCCCGCGAAAATTCCGCTGCGCACGCGGACACGGGTGCCCACGGTTACCGCGAGATGCGGACGAAGGATATAACCGCTCGCCAACGCAGCGCGAATCCGTTCGATCTCCTCAGCCTCGACCACGTCGTTTCCTGCCTTGCCCAGCACGCGTAGCGCTCCGGGCAGGGAGATTACCGTCCGCCGCGACGCACGAGCAAAGCGGACGAAGATATATCCGGGAAAAAGCGGACGCTCCAGGGTTACGCTTCGATCGGACCATCGCGATCGTTCCGGGTAGAGTGGAAGAAAATGCTCCACGGAGCAATGCACCAGGTGAATGGCAACTTTTTTCTCTTGATTGGGGGCAACATGAAGAACATGCCAATGAGGAGCCGCCTGCTCAACTCGAAGAATTTCGTCTTCCATACTTCCTCTTTCCTCACGAGTCAAGATACGAGTGAATCGGGTACTCGATGAAGGGCGCCTTCCGTGCGAACCGGGCGTCCTCGCATAACTCCTGTCCCAAGGGGATGATTGCAACTCCCATCCCGGCCGCCTGGATTGCCGGTCGCGGCGAGATCCGGCCGCACCGTGAGCGGTCCTCGGGGAAAACCGTGCGGCCAGTTGCGCCCGCTCTATCAAGATGATGATGAGCTGCTCTTAAGAATGTATGCGAATGTACGAGGGACAGGGTTTCGGGGTTATGAAATTTGATCCAATTTGCGTCTACAAAGCTGCATCGGGAGCGTGCATGCGGCGTCGCGGGCAATCCTATCTTCCCGCCTATCTTCCCGCTGACCGCTAACGCATTTTCTGAGTAGCTGTATCCCGAAGACGGAAGGCAGAGTCGACGCGACCAACAGGGAGCGGCGACCTTACGAGGAAATGAAAAGGACACAGTAACTCAGAAAATGCCGTAGCCCGGGGCCGGATGGCCTGCTCCGGAGCGTGCTTCACTGGTGTGCCGGCTCGGGGTTTGCGCAAATTTCACGAAAGCACTGGCCGACCCTCTGAGCAATCTGCCGTTTGAATTTTCTCTTCTCCCGGGTACGCGTCTTGTGTCCGCGCTTGATGAGGATCATCGGCTTCTCGAGGGGCGGGAGCGGAGATAGATAGAAGCCGGCCCGGCCTTTGGTCGCTCCCAGTTCGGCGAAGAATCCGTCATAGGCCTCGTGCATGTGGGCCGCCTCGCCCTCGTAGAAGTGGAACTCCGGCTTCATGGTTGCGTTGATGCCTGCCATGGCGCGGATTCCATAAACCTCCGCAACGCCGCAGAGTGCAGCCAGCAGGAGTGCCGGCGGAGCCACGTCGCGCAAAGTTCGCGTGGCCAATTGAATTTCGTTGAAGCAGCCACGAACCCCCTGGATGCGCGAGATCAGGATCACTTCTTCGGCCTCGGATTGGACAACCGAGCCCGGAACGATGGTAAACGACAGCACAAAGACCATCTTCCCGTTCACCTCGAGGTCCAGCGAGAACTCGCCCTCGTTATCCCAGGGCCGGGAAAGGCCCATTTTGATGGAAAAACAGTGATTGCCTTCTCGAATCTCTGCCAGCGGAATGCGCTCGAGCATCACCCGCCCCAGAAGATCTTCGGGGATCACATCGGGCAAGCGGCGGTAATGATGGATGAAGCACTTTGCCTGCTGGCTTACCGTAAGCCCGCGAGCGAGATAGTCCAGCGCCAACCACTTCAGGGCGAATCGAGGATCGAGGTGAACGAGCCGGCGGTATGCCGGCCGCGCGAGGACGCGAAGCACCTGGAACTGCGTGGGAATTTTGCGGGTCAGCGTCCACACAATGCGCGGCAGCCGCACCGGAGACCAGTAGTAAGGCTGGCGGGCGAGTCTCCGGATGGATGACCAGAACTCGCTCCCGCTCTCCGCCTTCGCGCCCGGCAATTCGGAGACGCGCACCGCAGGCGCAGCGAATCTCCCGTCGTTCGCTTGTGGGGCTCCGCAATTGAATTCGCCTATGCTCATATTGCCGTTCGGGCCGCGAGGCGCTCCAAACCATCTCCGTCTCCCGGGACGATACCCGGCCTAATCCGCGGTTTCTCCGCCCGTGCGTTTTTGCACGATTATATCGTCAAGGATGAATCGATCGCCGCCTGGACCTGGTTCAGGTCGGTCCCGAGCTGAAAGATGGCGGGCAAACCACAGGTCATTCAAAGGCAGATCGCTTCCGGCAGCGGACCTCACCGGCCCAGGTTTCCACGCGGTTCCGGTCCTATCGCCCGGATGCGGACCAATCCGTACCGGCAGCGGTTTCAAGTCCGCTCCTGGAATTCCCCGCCCGGCAACGCAGGCAATCGCACCGTTGTCAGCACTCACGGCGGTCCAATCAAGAACTTAGTCTTGCCGGCAGAAAGCGCCCCGCCCTACCCTGGCTCGAAGGAAACGGCGGCTCGCAACGGACTAAATACTCAAATTAGAGACGTGCGCAAAAACTCGCGCCGGCTTGCAAAGGATCCCCCGGTTCGGCGAGATTTTTCAGCCGCCCAGAGAGAAATCGACCTCCACTTTCGATTTCACCGTCACCGCTTTCCCGTTGACGCGATAAGGTTTGTACTCCCACTGAGACACTGACTCAAACGCGGCCAATGCCAGAGACGTCGACGGCGCGGAGACAAGGCGCACATCTTCCACTCCTCCGTCGGGTCCAACGGTTGTTTCTAAAACAACTTTGCCTTCAATGTGCTCCGACTTTGCATCTGCGGGATAGATGGGCGCGACCTTTTTTTCCAGAAGCCGCGACTCCTTATCCGGACTGATCTGCCGCTTCTCTAATGTTACCGGCGTCGCGTCATCGGGCGGAGTCAGCGCTGGATCTGTCGCGTCCAGAGGGGTTACCGGCTCCGCCCGGGCGCTGAGAATCTGCTGGGAACCATTAATGATGTAGATCTGGCGAGGCATCGATTTGCCCTGCATCTTGGTAAAGGTGACGCATCGAACCTGCAGGCCCCCGAATACGGAATAACCGAGAAGAAGCGGCAGCGCTTTGTTGACGCAGTATTCCGGATAGGTGCCGAAGGGCAGGGTCCTGGCGACGGACTCGGTCACCTGAGACGGAACGACCATCATGCATCGCGAATGGCTGTTGACTAGAGCGAGGCCATGATCCACGAGAATGGACTTCGCCGGGTCAAGTTCTGCGGCAGTTGGGAGCGGCGACAAGAGGGCCGATTGCAGCCAGTAATCGTACAGGCTCAGGGGCGGGCCCGCGTTCTTTGTCAAATGCCTGCCGTCGGCCGTGTACCAATCGGAGCGGGTCGACTGCCCTCGCGTCCATGTGGTGCGGTAAACCCGGGGCGAGACCCACCAGTACTCGAAGACTCCCTGCCCGGCGGCGCTGCCACTTTCGTCATGGAGCTGATAGTCAACCTTCAGGTGCCAGGGCTTAAGGTTTGGATCCATGTAGTCGTAATAGGGGGCGATGGAGGCAAATACAGCGCGCGCGTCCTGGGAGGATCCGGCATCATACGGCGAGAGGCCGAAAGCGAGCACTCCCCACGACAGGAGACAAACGAGGGCATACAACCGGCGCATGATGCTGCCAAATTAGCATGCCGGAGGCAACGCATTGCAGTCGAATCCAAAATGCCCAATCAATATGTGATGAATTTTTCGTGCTGTCATGCGGCAAGCGCATCGCCTCGCAGATGCAGGGCGCTCCGCAGGCATGCTGAGAATCTTCAGCGGAGCCGCCGGGGCTGCGCGCTTTCCAAGCTGGAAACGCCGGCGCGGCTTGCTTTCCGCCGAATCAAATGGAGTTTTGACGGCGATCCGTCAGCCCGGCACCCTCCGTCACGGGTTTAGTCGAGACCAATCTCGGAGGCGCTATGGTTGAGTTGCGCCAACTGCGATTCCAACTCCTTGAGTTCCTCGAGCATAAGTTTCAAGCGGCCAAGATCGCAGACCGCAGGAACGCTGGCAAGCTTGGGAAGAATGTGGTCGACCCGGCTTCCCATGCTGCTTCCGCTGGCATGCTTAAGAGCGCCGCCAAGATCGTACAAAGACTTTCCCGCCAGCCGCAGCTCGCTTGCCAGCGCGGCTTTGCGCCGTCTGGCTTCACTGCGCATGGTCAACAAACCTCGAATCGCAGCTTCTCGCTCGTCGACCGGCAAAGATCCGGAGCTCCCGCCGTTCGCGGCGGCACGGCGGGAACTGGTCAGTTTGGCTGGGCCTGGATTGGCGGGCACGGTCGATCTCTCGCAGTTGATCATCTCTCCACGATTGAGCAGAAATCGGATCGCAAGGTCATCGGTGCGGAGATTCCGAGCTGAATGAAACTCGCCGAAAACCACTCATCATGGGAAGCGACTTGGGCGTTAGCATAGCTTTTTCTCATGCAATAGGCAATTGCCAGGGGTCACTCGCCGGCGGAACAAAGAAAGTTTGAGCCCCAACTCCGGGCGCCCGAAAGGCTGCAGCATCTTCGGCCCGACTCGCACTCATCAGTGTCTGCAGCGAACGATATCCATATCATCGGAAAAGAACTTCCTTCAATCGGCGCGAATTCTTAGCCGCCCTGGCCTCGCGCGAAATGCGAATCTCAATCGCGCGCTGCGGGCATTTCGCTGAAATTATGAAAATCTGGTCAATTCTCCAGAGCTTCATCGTTCTCTTCGCGGCTGACGCCCGGCGCAGCGCGTTTTGCCGCTCATTTTTGGAGGCGCAAATCCACAGCTCGCAATCGAAAGAAAAGTGCGAAGCGAAGGGAGCTTCCGCATTGTTCGCGGTGTAACAAACTGAACTTAGAATGGCAGCGACGCCGGAGGGCATGGCAAAGGAGCAAGAACGCAGCCGGGAATTCCGCGCAAGCGTGGTTCTCGAATCCCGCGTCTGTTGCCCAAACGACGATGCATGCACCGGCGGGCCCTGCGCCCGGCAAGAGCCGGAAATCCGCGTGGTTCGCGGGCCGGCCCGCGCGGGGAGAAAACCGGAGACTCGCTCGGAGCAAAAGAAAGTTTGGAGTGCTTGCCGTGATTCAATCTGTTCCCAGGCGCAGACGAAAGAAGCCCTCTGAAGAAGGCTTCACCATGCTCGCGGTCATTTTTCTCCTGGCCGTTTTCACTCTCTGGCTGGCGATCGCATTGCCCAAGGTCAGGCAGGAAATCCAACGCGATCGGGAACAAGAAGCCATGCACCGGGGCAAACAATACCGGCGCGCGATCCAGCTTTACTACCGCAAGTTTCATGTCTATCCGCCATCCCTCGATGCGCTGAAGAATACCGACGGCATCCGCTTCCTGCGCAAGGACTACATCGATCCGATCACGGGCAAGAGCGATTGGCAGCCAATTCTTTTTGGTCAGAACAAGGTTCCCACGGCCATGGGGTTCTTTGGCCAACCGCTCCGGGGCACGAGCATCGCAGGCACCGGACCGGGAGGCGCCGGATTGGGCCTGTCCGGCGGCAGCGGCAGCGCCAGCGGTTTTGGAACAGATTCCTCCCCGGCAGGCTCCGATGCGCCGGGTGGAGCGGTGTTCGGCAGCCCGAGCACCGCGGGAAGCGGATCGAGCGGAGCCGGAATGTCGTTTGGCGCTAACGGAAACGCAGGGACCGGCGACACTTCGTCGGACTCCGCCGCAACAAACGCGCCGACTTTCGGCGGCCAAGGCGTGATTGGGGTGACCATCCCCAGCGAGAAGCAGGCCCTCCTTGTCTACAAGGGGCAGGACAAATATAACGCGTGGGAGTTTGCTTACGATCCACTTCAGGAAGGGGCCGCCGGCATCCCCGGTGCGGGAAATGGGAACGGCCTGGGCGGCGCCTCGGGGTTGAATGGCGGCGCCGGGACGGTTGGAGGCTTGCCTGGCAGCGGTATGCCGTCCAATTTCCCATGGTCGCCCAATGGCAATCTGCCATCAGCACCCGGCGGGTCCGGCCAAAATGGCAACGGCACCCAGCCGGGTTACCCATGGTCACCCAACGGCAACCTGCCATCGGCTCCGCAGCAGTAGTTTCTTTGGCCTGTGCGCGACGGGAATGCAGGGAAGGCGGGGCCGACCCGACGAGCGTCGCATGCGCCGGAGGAGTGCGTCTCCGTCCCTGAATTCCAGGGAGCAGGTATCTGCCGGTATTCGCACCGCCGCCACGCGAACTACTCGAGCTCCCGTACACTGACTGATACGGTAGAACTCGTCTCCAGCCTTGTGTCGGCGTCGCTCCTTTCGTAAAGTAATCCATTGGATCAACGAGCGCGATTCCTCGCCGGAGGCACCATGCGAAGACGCGGCTTTCTCAAAGCGTCTCTTGCCGCAACCGCGGCCGCGACTGCCGATCAAGCCATGTTCGGCCATGCGCCGTGGCAACACCGGCGCCAGTACGGCTTCAGCCAAACCATCTCACGCGAGATTCTGGGCAATTATCTCTCGCGCGCGATCTGCATGGAGGGTTTGCTGAACGGCCGCGGCAACTTCGGCGACAACCTCCGCATGCTCGGCGACCTGGGTGCCAAATACATCGCACGCAGTATCTGCCTCTGGGGTGGAGAAGACAGGCTTCTCGATCATTTCGCACGTGCCCGGCAGCAAATTCCGCTGGCGCTCGCGGCCGACGAGGAGCGCGTTCTGGAAGCCTGCATCTTCGAGATCGTGACCACAGAGGTTGAGCAAGTGCCAATTCCCGGCTGGGCATTCAGCGCACTGGGCATGCCAGTGGAAAGGCGCAACTTCCGCTATGATGCAATCCTCTACCCGCCCGATCAGCGAAATCGGTCGTGGGGAAGCAATGGCGGGGTTCCCGACGTGAGCCGGCCTGAGACCCAACTTTGGTTTTACTTCCTGGCGGCCTCTTATATCGGTCTGGGATTTGAAGGGATTCACTGGGGACAAGTGGAGATCATGGACCGCAACGATCCCCATCTCGATCATTACGCGCGCATTTTCAGATTGGTGCGCGAGTACGCAAAGCAGCACGCGCGACGCGGCATGGTCCTCTCCAACGCCCACGTCCCCAGCGGAGGCCTGGTGCGGGACGGCCAGCTGCTGCTCGATTTTCATGCGTTCCCGCTCCGCATCAAGGAAGTTCCGGCGCATCCGCAGCAGGGTGTTCTCGAAGCCGGCTATCGCGACAGCCTCTTCCTGCGCAGCCAAGGCGGCCGAACCTGCAGCGGCTGGGAATGCGCACATTTGCCCTATCTCGTGGAACTCGATAATTACGGCGTGAGCCGGCATCCCGGTGAACCGGGACAGGGCGATGACTGGGTCTGGGGCTACGACGAAATCAGTTGGTTTGCCAATCAAAGCAAGGCGTACCGCAGCCAATGGCTTCGCTATGCCTGGAAGTGGGTAAAGGATACCGATGCGGATGGTTATTTTGAGATGCCGGGGGGCCGGACAGAAACCTCTCCGCTCGATCACCGCCGGTGGTACTCCGCCAACCGGCCGAGCGCTGCCGTTCCCGATGGCCTTGACGATGAGGACACGATCCGCGCCATCTGGAAGAGCGACCGGTAAGCGGCCTGCCCGATTTTCCAGTCAGCAAGGGATCTACCCCCCGTGATGCGCCGGCTTCTGCTGGCTCACATCGCCTCCATCGCCTGCTTTCAACCCTGCGAAGACAAGCCCCGAAACCACGGTGAGCGCTCCCAGGAGGAGAAAGGCAACGTGAATTCCGTGGATCACCGGCTGGCCGGCGGTCTCCTCCGCTCGGGGAATGAATAACGCAGAGGTTAAACCCGCCACTGCCACGCCAAAACTGATCGAGAGCTGCTGCATGGTGCTGGCAATGGAGCTGGCGCCGCTCACCTCGTCTTCACGGGTGTCGGCGTAAACCAGAGTGTTCATGGCAGTGTATTGCAACGAGGTAAACCAGCCATAGAAAAACGCCAGCAGCAGGATCAACCCAACAGAAGTTCCTGTTCCAATCTCTGCGAAGGCTGCGAGGAGGCCGCCGATGACGGCTGTATTGGCGATGAGAACCGTTCGATAGCCGAAGGCTTTGAGAAGGGGACGGATGGCGGCTTTTACGGAAAGGGCGCCAAGCGCTTGCGGCATGATGAGCAATCCCGACTGAATGGGCGTGTAGCCAAGGCCAAGCTGGTAAAGCAGTGGCAGAAGAAACGGCACACCGCCAATTCCGATGCGCGTGATGAAGCTGCCATGGACAGCAACGCGGAAAGAGCGAATCCTGAACAGACTCAGGCGAAGGAGTGGACAATCGATGGAGCGGCCGTGGACTCCATATCCCGCGAGCAGCAGGATCGCGAGGCCGAGAAGGCCCGATATCTCCCGCACGCTCAAGGAGTGGTCCCCAAAGATTTCGAGAACATAGGAGAGGAGCGAGATCCCGCTGCCAAAGAGCACCAGGCCGACAAAGTCGAGAGGGTGCGTATTTTCTTCGCGGTAATCGGGAAGATGAAGATACACGAGGAGTAGGCCCAGCAGTCCGATGGGTACATTCACAAAAAAGATAAAGCGCCAATGCAGGTAGGCAACGATCAATCCGCCGGCGATCGGTCCCAACATGGGAGCAATCAAGGCGGGAATGGACACAAAACTCATGGCTCGGATGAGCTCGGATTTCGGGAACGCTCGCACCAGTGTGAGTCTTCCGACGGGCACCATCATGGCGCCCCCGCACCCCTGAAGAATG
>JASHUF010000477.1 GCA_030040175.1 Acidobacteriaceae bacterium | reverse complement strand
CTGGTAGCGGTAGGTGAATGAGATGTTCGCTCGCGAAGCGGCGTCCCAGCTCGCGGTCACGTTGTTGGTCACGTACAACTGGCCGGTAAAGCCCGCGGCCGGCGTGCCGATAGCGGGACTGCCTTCAATCGTGGAGCCTGTGGTCGCGGTGGTCGAGGTCAGCGTGGGATAGTTGATGGTCTCGTTGGGATTCGCAGGCGTGGCCAGCGTGGTTCCGCTGCTGAACAGAAGCGTTCCCGGCTGGTGGAAGCTGGAGAAATCGATCTGCTCGGCGAGACTCACGCGCTCGGTTGTCTGCCAGACGATGCCGTAGTCGGCCGCCAGAACTTCGCGCCGCCCGTTGGCGTTGGCAGTATAGGTGAGCGAGCGCGTGGCGCCGTTCAGCCCCTGGTAGCTGTCGAGGTAATCGGGCAGATGCATGGGCGCATCGGTGAAGCGCGCGTTGCCGTTCATGGAGATATTGTGCAGGCTCGCGCTTTGCAGGCGCAGAATCTCCGTGGGGAAGAGCACCCGCGTCGGCTCCGAGCGCAGATAGCTCGTGACCACGGCGCAGGCCGGATTGATGACCGGCAGGCTGCCGGAGGCGGGCGCGGTGAAGAGGGTGTAGACCGGAGGCGGGCCGGGGGTGTACGCGCTGCCCATGCTGCCCGTGGCGCAGGCGCCAATGCCGTAAGGCGTCAGGCTGTCAAAGTCGTTGATGGCTACCCGCGTGCCGTCCGCTTCCTGCGCAATCAGGGCTGCGGGATTGAGAGTGAAAAACGAATCCCCCTTGTAGTGGTTGAACTGCTGCTCGTACGTAAATTTGGTCCCGGCAACGGGCTTCCAGTCAACCGACCCCGTGAGCTCGTCGGTATCGTTGCGCTGGTACTCCTCGAGGATGGCGTTGTACTTGGCAAACTGATAACCGCTGGGGCTCAGGCTGGGGCCCTCCATCAGGTTCTTGGCATAGGCGATGTGCCAGGTAATGGTGGAGAGCGGCATGAGCGTGAGATCGGTATCCGTCATGCGGCGCACGGTGTTGAACAGGAAGGGCGAGGCGAGCGTCTGCGGCCAAGCGAACGCGCCCGTGGGCGCGTCGGAGGGACCGATGGGCATCGACTGGCCGGAGGGAATGTTGGCGTTGCCCAGCAGGTCGTAGTCGAAGTACTGGCGGTCGCGGCGGAAGAGCGCCGAAAACTCGTAATCGCGGGCTTTGGAAAAATCCAGCTTGGCCATGTCGTTCGGGTCGCCGCCAAAGCCGCTGCCGAAGGCAGTCAGATCGTCGACCAGGGTGTTCTTCCTGCCCGGCAAAGCGTGCATCTCAAAGGTCTCGGCAAAGACGCGCGGTCCCGAGTGCAGGTTCATGAGCGAGTCGTACATGGCCCCGCTGCCTGCCGTGCCGTTCACGCGCCCGCCCACATCCACGGATTGGTGAATGGCGTATCCCTGGGGCACTGACATCTGCGCTTCGGGGGCCTGCGCGGAAGAAGCCGCATTCTGCGCGAACGCCGCGCCGGCCAGGAGAAGAGCCGTTCCCGAGGCCGCGGCCATGCGCCGCAGGCCCGCGGCGAGGGGCCGTCGATGGAGGAGCCGGGATAACCGGACGTTCGTGGTCATAAGGAAGCCTCGCTTGCAGAGAACCCTGATTCCCTCTCGTCCGCGACCGGCGATCGGTCGCGCGGTCGCAGCCTCCTGACTTCTACCGCAAAAACGCCACATTGAGGTTCGAGCCATGGATGTAGGTGTGGCAGTCGGTGCACGGCGTCAGCTCCGACGACCCTGCGCCCATGCCGTGCACCGTGGCCGCAGCCACCGGGCTGTGGCACTGGTTGCAGAGCATGTTGACGCTGGGCATGTTGAGGAGCCTTGCGTTCTGCGAGCCGTGGGGCGTGTGGCACCCCATGCATCCTTCCCCCTTGATGGGCGTGTGCTCGTAAACGAATGGCCCGCGCATCTCCGTGTGGCACTTGGTGCAGATCTGGTTCGAGTCATTGCGCGAGCGCAGGTTGCTCTTCTCGAAGGTGCCGTGCACGTCGTGGCAGTCGCTGCACTTGACCAGCCCCTCGGGCACCTTGTGGTGGAAGGGCATGTTGAACGAAGCCCGCACGTCGGTGTGGCATTGGAAGCAGAGCGTCGGCTGCGCGGCCTTGAGCAGCTCCGCGGTCTCTTCGCTGTGGTGGATGCTGTGGCAGTTGGCGCAGCCCACGCCCGCGCGCGCGTGCGGCGAGCGCTCGAAATCAGGATGCGCGCCCGCATGGCAGCCCAGGCAGGTCTGGTCCACCTGCTTGGGCGCGCCTTTGCCGGGGTTGAAGATCCTGGTCACGTCGCCGCCGCCCTCCACGTGCGCCCGTCCCGGCCCATGGCAGTTTTCGCAGGTGACGCCGTTCGCGCCCTGCATCAGCACCATCTTGCGGTGCGGATTGCCGGCAAAGTTTTTCGCCTCGGCCTCGTGGCAGGTGGCGCAGACGTCTGCGCCCACGTAGTCCGATGCCGCGGCCGGCTTGGCCGTGTCCGCCGCCGCGCTGCCCTTCGGTCCGGCCGCACGGGCCGGGATGCAGGCAAGGCCCCCCGCCAGCAGCAAAATCCAACCGGCGCGCAGGACGCGCCGTCCGCTTGCGGCTGCCTCTCTGGCGTTCACTCTGTGGATCGGCAATTGCATGACAGGCCTTTCTTGATCCATGAAACCTACCGCCTCGGATGCTCTTCTTTGCCGCCTTCCCGGAGCCACTGCCCCAGCGGGTTGCGTTCGGCCTCAAACCATGCTTGCTGCGCGAGGCCTTCGGCAGAAGCGACTTGCTGGATCGCTTGCCACGGATGCCGCGCCGGGTGCGGAGCATCGCTCCATGAGCAAGAGATTACGTGTTCCGGAAGGTACAAACCGTGATGCCTGTCACAGGCGAAGTCAATGGCCGTCCCGCTTTGAACTGCTCCTCCCAAAGTGATTTACAGCCCTCGCGCCAACCGCATCCTTGCATCGCGTCACAAAGAAATGCGTGGATTCTGTCTTCAGGAGATGTTCGGCCGGGCGGGGAGCGGGGATTTCCCGCCGGATTCCTGCGGTGTGCGCCTCATCACAGCGCGCTTCGGCCCTCCTGACGCAGAATCCCCGCAGGCAATTTCTTTCTTCGGAAGAATCCGGGAATCGAGGGCGCCCGCGAGGAACAGAGGCGCGCCGGGCGCGCCAATTCTGCGGGGACCGCGCGCCAGAGCGAAACAGGCAGGACGATGGCGGAACGACAGATCCCGGAACTAACCCATGCAGCCGAAGGGGCAGCGGAAAAGCGCGCCACCCGGTTGGCTCCGCCCGGATGCGCGGCCTGCGCCAATCGCCGCCCGGGATGGTTCTGCGCGCTGGGCGCGGCGGTGCTCGCCGATCTCGAGCTGGCCAGCAGCAACATTCTCCTTCCTGCCCAGGCGGCGCTGTTCACCGAGGGCGAAGACGCGCGCTGCCTCTACCTGATCTCGAGCGGATACATTAAGCTGGCCGCCGGCCGTGCCGGCGAGCGGCAGATGATTGTCCGCGTCGTCGGCCCCGGTTCCATCCTCGGCCTCTACGCCGTGCTCTCCCACGGCGTCTATGAAGTCTCCGCGGAATCGCTCACGGTGGCGCATTTAAGGCCGGTCGAACGCGAGCGCTTTCTCGCTTTCCTGCGCAGCCATAACGACGCGCAGTTGCGCGCCGTGCAGTGCATCTGTCAGGAGTACCGCTTTGCCCTGCAGGATGCCTGCCGCCTGGCGCTCTCAGAGACCGTGGCCACGCGGCTGGGCCGTCTGCTGATGGAACTGGCGCGCCAGATCGGCGAGCAGATGCCCGGCGGTGCCTACCGCTTTCCCCTTCTGCTCACGCACGAAGAGATGGCCTCCATGACCTCGACCACGCGGGAAACCGTCACCCGCACCCTGGGCCAGTTCCGCAAAGAGGGATGGATCGCCATCGAGGATTCCCTGGTCACCATCCGCCGGCCCGAGCGCCTGCAGATGCTTGTATAGGCAAGCTTTTCATCTTTCCTGCTCTCTTCCGGGCATGGGCTGGCGTCCAAGAGCTATGATTTTCCTCGGGGCCTTTTCCCGCGGAAAATCGGCGCCAATCTCATCGGGTGGGAGCTTTCACCTTCTATGAATCGCCTTTTTGCCTCTCTTTTCCTCGCTCTGTTCGCCTCGGGTGCGCTCGCCGGCCAGGCGCCGGACACCGATACGCCCGCGCCTGCAGCCGCAGGAGCTACCTCCACGCAGGCGCCCGCCATCGCGCAGTTTCAGAAGATTGAAGACTCCTGGTCCGACGCCGTCAACCGCCGCGACCAGTACGGGCTGGAGCTGGTGCTCTCGCCCTTGTTCGTCGATGTTTCCTCTACCGGCGATGTCACCACGCGCAATCAGCAGGTGGCTCAGGCCATCAACAACGACGACAAGACGTTCGACCTCATGCAGAAGGTAGTGACGGTGCGCATGCTGGGCGATGTGGCCATCGCCAACGGTACCTACGAGCTGCATCACAAGGTGAACGCATCCCAGATCGACGAAAAGGGCGTCTTCACCCACGTCTATCAGCGCGTGCGCGGCGGCTGGCTGTGCATCAACTCCCAGCGCACGCTGCTGCGCGCGGACGCGGGCGCGAAGACCAAGAAGCCGCAGCAATCGACGGCCGAAGAGCCGTTGCACATTCCGTTTTTCTCCAAAAGCGACAAGGGCAGCAACCCGTAGTAAGGGCGGGTTCAGGTTTATCCGCCGGCTGACTGCGCGCGCCGTGCATCCTGCGGCCTGCCCTGGAGCCGGCCCTGAATGCTTATCGCCACATGCACCAGGCTCAGCGCAGCCGGCGTCACCCCGGGAATGCGGCTGGCCTGCCCGATGGTCAGCGGCCGCACGCGCTCCAGCTTCTCCCGCATCTCGCGCGAGAGTCCGCTGATGGAGCCGTACGCGATCCAGTCGGGAATCTGCACCGCCTCGGCGGCTTTCAGTTTTTCAATCGACTTCTTCTGCTGCTCCAGATAGCCGGCGAACTTGATCTCCGTCTCCACCGCGCGCGCTTCGTTGCGCAGGGCGGCGCGCTCAATTGCCTTGTCATCCTGAGCGCAGGCCGCGCTAGCGGCCGCAGTCGAAGGACCTGCATTAACTTCGCTGGCGGACGGAGTCGAAGGACCTGCAGCGAGCGATCCCCGCCCGCCATCAACCGAGGGTGCCCCATCCTTGGCGCGTTCTTGTTCTTGCGCCAAGGGTGGGAGAACACGATCCCTCACCATCCACGCGAATTC
>JASHUF010000476.1 GCA_030040175.1 Acidobacteriaceae bacterium | reverse complement strand
CTCGAACCCGCGACCTCTGCCGTGACAGGGCAGCGCTCTAACCAAACTGAGCTACGTCCCCACGAGGGTCTGGAGAACCCGGTGGAAGGTGGGTTGTGCAGGGAGCGCATCGATTGCCTTCAACGGCGATTTCTGTCCCAATCGCCGGCAAAAAGAGCGCCGCGCAACGAGACTTATCTTAACATATACGGGCTCGCAAGACGGTGCGAGCATGGCGCGAATCTCAAGCCCACCGCTGCGCTTGCGCCAAGACGCCCCATGCCGAGGCAATGGCAACGGAGCAGAAGAGTGGATGGCTCCCGTGTCTAGGTGCGCAGGATCATGACCTCGGTGGATTTGATCAGCGCGGCGGCCGTCTGACCCCGCTTGAGCTGCATCTCCCGGGCGGAGCGCGCGGTGATGATCGAAGTGATCTGCTGGCCGCCGATTGAGATCCTGACCTCAGCCATTAAGCCGCTAATCTGCACCGACTCGATTCGGCCGACCAGCTGATTGCGGCCGCTCACGCGGCGAGACTGGTCCCGTTGCTCTTTTTTTGTGCGACCGCGGGTTTTGAAAAGCAACCTGTCAATTTCGGTTTGCGGAATGCGGTGGTGCCCGCCAGCCGTTTGGGTACTGCGAATCTTCTTCTTGTAAATCCACTGCTTGATGGTAGGAAAGCTGATCCCCAATTGCAGGGCTGCGTCTCGAAGCTTCAGCAGCTCCTCGTTCTCGTGCCGGGATTGGCCATTCCCTCGCATGGCGATGAAATGCTAACTCCAACCGTGTCCGCGGTCAAACGGGGGTCCCAAACCCGGTCGGAATAGCCCTGCGGCTCCGATTAACCGTATTAAAAAGCATAAAAGTCGACATAAGAAATGTATCTAATGTACACTTCTTTTTTCTTCTTTCACTACCGCCGTTCACGGAGGCCAAATGCCTAACAAGTGGTTCTTCATGGGGGCCGGTTTTCTTCTGTTGTCGAGTCCGGCTTTTGGACAGGACGGCTTTACCGCGAAATGGCTGCAGATGGTGACGCACACGCAAAACCAGCAGCCTCACTGGATCACTCCCCTGGCGACGACCACTCCGAGGCTCGAACAGGAGTTCCGCTACGACATCCAGTGGCAAACGCACAACAGCGGCGTGACCACGATCAACTACGGCGTCAGTAAAGGTCTGGAGGTGATTCCGGCGAGAAACTTCGAGGCGATTCTCAGCGTGCCTGCGTATGAAGTTGACAATCCGGATTCCCCCAATGACGGATTCGGAGATTGGCAGTTCCTGGTGAAATACAGGATTGCTGCGGCAAACGAGGAGCACGGGAACTACATCCTGACCGCCTTCTACCAGATGACTTTTCCCACGGGCCAGTATCAGCAGGGAAACCCGAGTCCGGTGATTACGCCGACGATTGCCTACGGAAAGGGATACAGGGATTTCTCTCTGCAGGGGACGCTGGGAGGCAGCTTGCCCACGGGGAATACGGCCACCATTGGACGAACCATCGCATGGAACAATACGCTGCAATACCGCATCCTGAAGAGAATCTGGCCGGAAGTGGAGTTCAACTATACGCGCTATTACGAAGGCTCGCATAACGGCAACGGGTCGCTTTACCTGACACCCGGCCTGGTGTTTGGCCGGTTCCCCCTCCATAACCGGATTGGCCTCACCTTTGGAGGGGGATTCCAGATAGCCGCCACGTCCTTCCATCCCACCAATCACAACGGAATCCTGTCGGTCCGTATTCCGTTTTGAGAAATCCGACCATATCGGCCAGAGACGCTCGTCGTTGACGCCAACAACTAGTGCGATTCCGGAACAACGAGTGAGCGTGGAGTTGCGCGCGCGCGGCGTGGCTGCGTATCGTTTCTAGAACGGCCCGACCAGTTTGGCCGGCGCATCGCGCGGACGAAATTCATGGAAGTTCTAGAACGGCTCTTCGAGCAGCACTTCAAGACCGCGGTTGACGAGGTGCGGCCGCTGCAGGGGCAACTGGGCGGTTCAGGGCGCGCGATCGTGCGCCTCCGCGGGGGAGGATATTCCGCCGTCGGCATTCTCTACTCCGTGCGTGAGGAGAACGTGGCGTTCCTCGAGTTCTCGCGGCATTTTCGCCGCCATGGCTTGCCGGTTCCCGAGATTTACGGCGAGGCGCTGAAGGAAGGTGCGTATCTCGAAGAGGATCTGGGCGACACCACGCTCTTCGAATACCTGAGAAAGAACCGCACGGGCGAGGCCGTGGATGCGCCGGCTGTGGAGGCGTATCGCAAGGTGGTTGGGGTGTTGCCGCGCTTTCAGGTGGTGGCGGGGCGCGATTTGAATTACAAGGTGTGCTATCCGCGCGCGAGCTTCGACCGGCAGTCGATTGCCTGGGACCTGAATTACTTCAAATATTATTTTTTGCGGTTGGCCGGTGTGCCCTTCAACGAACAGGCGCTCGAGCACGACTTCAGCCGGCTGACCAAGCTGTTGCTCGCCGCCGACCACGATTATTTTCTGTATCGGGACTTTCAGTCGCGCAACGTGATGCTCCGGGGCGGCGAGCCGTACTTCCTCGATTACCAAGGCGGGCGCAAAGGCGCGCTGCAGTACGACATTGCCTCGCTGCTCTTCGACGGCAAGGCCGACCTTCCGCCGGCGCTGAGGCAGGAGCTGCTGGATCATTATCTGGACTGCCTGGCCGGGTACCTCGACTTCGCGCGCGACGCGTTCATGGAGCACTACTACGCGTACGTGTATGTGCGCATCATGCAGGCGCTGGGCGCATACGGCTTTCGAGGCTTCTACGAGCGCAAGCCGCATTTTCTCGAGAGCGTGCCCTATGCGCTGAAGAATCTGCGTTGGCTCAAGCACAACGTCACGCTGCCGGTGGCGCTGCCGGCGCTGATGGAAGCGTTCCAGGGCATGCTCGCCTCAGAGAAGCTGCTCGCGCTCGCCGCGCCGGAGAGCGGACTGACGGTGCACATTTTCAGCTTCTCGTTCCACCGGCAGATGCCCGCCGACGAGGAGGGCCACGGCGGCGGCTTCGTTTTCGACGGCCGCGGACTGCCGAATCCGGGACGCGAGGAGCGCTTCCGGGCGCTGACCGGTAAAGACGCGCCGGTGATCGAGTACCTGGAGCAGCAGGAGAGCGTGCGCCATTTTTTGAAAAACGCCGAAGAGATGGTGGACGCGACCGTGGCCAGCTATCAGAAGCGCGGGTTTTCAAGCCTGATGGCTTCCTTCGGCTGCACCGGCGGGCAGCACCGAAGTGTTTATCTCGCAGAGCAACTTGCCGAGCATCTGCGCGGGCGCAACGGCGTACAGGTGGCGCTGCGGCACCTCGAGCTGGAGAAGCTGGGCAAATGAAAGCGATGGTTCTGGCCGCGGGGCTGGGCACCCGGCTGCGTCCGCTGACCAGCGACCGGCCCAAGGCGCTGGTGACGGTGGCGGGGCGAACGCTGCTCGAGATCGTGCTCACACGCCTGCGGCGGTTCGGCGTGGACGAAGTCATGGTGAACACGCATCACTACGCGGAGATGATTCGCGAGTACCTTGCCGAGAACAGGAACTTCGGCATGCGGATCGAACTCTCGCACGAAGAGCAACTGCTGGATACGGGCGGCGGCTTGAGGAAGGCGGCGTGGTTTTTTCTCGAGGGCAAAGATCCGCGGGATCCGTCTCTGCCGCCGTTTCTGGTGCACAACGTGGACGTGATCAGCGCCATCGACCTTGGCGCTCTGGTCCGCTTTCACACCGAGCACGCTGCGCTGGCCACGCTGGCGGTGCAGGCAAGAGCGACATCGCGGCCGCTGCTGTTCGACGCGCGGGGACAACTGCGCGGACGCGGAGCGCCGGGCGCGGAAGCGAGGCCTGGGCAGGCGATGGCGTTTGCGGGGATTCATGTGATTTCGCCGCGCATTTTCGACAAGTTAAGCGAGGTGGGAGCGTTCTCGATTGCCGATGCGTACGTGCGGCTGGCCGCAGCGGGCGAGACGATCGTGGGCTTCAACGCCGGCGGCGTCTACTGGCGCGACCTGGGCCGCCCGGAGGATGTGGCTGCGGCGGAGCGGGAAGTACGCAGCGGGGCGATCGCGCCGGCGTAGATTCGAGGCCGGCGTACGCCTTCAGCTGGGAGGCTCGCGACTTTGTTAACCGGCGATGCTCAACTCACCGTGAGCAATTCTTCGAAGAAGCCGCCGATCCCGTGTTTGCGGTCAACAAAGTGGATCTCAAGAATCCAGTGCCGCTTCTCGCCTTTTTCGTTGAGCGACCGCATGAGTAGATGACTGTCAGGGTGAACGTAGAGAGTGACTTTATCGCCGGCAATCTTTTCGTGCGGGAACTGCCCGATCAGGTGGCCCGCGATTGGCCCTCCGAACTCCCATCCCAAGTTCTGCGCAAGCGAGACCGCGTGGGCGAAAAGCTGGCTCGCCGTGATGTTGGGGGTTTGATGAAAATAGCGCTTGCCCTCCGCAAACGCCGTGCCCACGTCGTCACGCAATTTGAGCTTGAGCGGGTCGGAGCCGAGGACGAAGGTCCGCCCGAAATCGGCCTCCCAATCCTCAAAGACCGGTCCGAGATCGAGAAAGAGGATGTCATCTTCACCGATGACCAGGTCGGGCGGATTCTCGGCATAGGGCGCCAGCGTATTCCTGCCCGCGCGGACGATGCGCTTGTGCCAGTAGGAAGTGATGCCATACATTTCCCTGGCCAGTTCGTAGATGTCCTCATTCAGCCGGCCTTCGCCGATGCCGGCACGGATGAGACCGCGCTCCTCAATGGCGCGGAACAGCCCCTCTGCCTTGTTCTGGGCGATGCGCAGCTCATTCACTCGTTGCTCTTCGAGAGCGTCGGCAGGGAGGGTTGAGTCGGACAAGGGGCGGTACCTCCCTCCTTCGTTATAGCGTGCCACAGGGAGTGTCGGGGGAGAGCCAATCGGGGCAGGGCGCGGGATCAAGAGTCACCCGGCGCTCGCAAAATAAAAGGAGAAGTGCCTGCGGCAGCCGGGATTGAAAGCCGCGCTGCAGGCGGGGCACCTGGAACTGCAGGTCAAGTACTGGGCGACGGTCATTTCGTATCCGCAGGCTCCGCACAACACGGCGCGCCTGGTCCACTCCGGCTGCGGCCAGACCTCGATGGCATGGCCGGCGAGAGCTTCGTGGCAATCCTTGCAGGCGTAATAGACGCCGCAGCATTTCATTTTGATGGCGACAATGTCGAGAGCGGATCGATAGTGGGCGCAGCGCGTCTGCGCATCGAGATCGATTCCGCGAACTTCTTGGCGCGCTACCGGCATCAGAGAAGAGTTTACCGGAGCAAGGCGTATTTCTGGCCTATTCGGCTCCCAGCCAAGCGCAGCGCGGCCTCAGACCAAGGGCATTTGGACCGGGAAAATCGACAGCAAATTATGGCGGAGAGAGTGAGATTCGAACTCACGGTACTCGTTAAAGTACACACGCTTTCCAAGCGTGCGCCTTAAACCACTCGGCCATCTCTCCGCGGCGTGGTGGGCTGTCTTTCATCATAATCGAAAAGTGGATGAGGGGTGGGTGCGGAGCGGGGAAAGTGAAATCGTTTACGAGGCCCGGGTGGCTGATTTATAGTGCCGTCTGGCCCGGCGAGGGACGAGTCCACCGCTCGCCGCGGCATTTTTCCTGAAGAGAGGTTTTCATGCCTTCCATCTCGCGGCGCAATCTGATTCGCTCCGGTCTGGCCCTTTCCGCATCTTCGACGGTTGCCCGTTCAGCCTGGGCGCGCGCGGCGGCGCTGCTGGCGACCGATCCGCAAGCGGATGCGGCGCCGCGCGAGCGGCTGCTCTTCGATTTTGGCTGGAAGTTTCAATTTGGAAATGGCGTGGACCCGTCTAAAGACCTGGGTTTCGGATACGGGCAGGGCGACTTTGCCAAGACCGGCGACTTCAAATTTGCCAAG
>JASHUF010000051.1 GCA_030040175.1 Acidobacteriaceae bacterium | reverse complement strand
CAACCGCATCCGCCATGAGCTCCTCCCGCTGCTCGAAGCCTGGAACCCGCAACTGCGCGCCCACCTCGCGCACATGGCCGCGCTCGCCCGCGATGAAGAGGCCTTCTGGCAATCCGAGCTCGCCCGCATCGCCCCGCAGTTGATCCTGCCGGGCAAGCCTGTCCGCGGCGGAGGCCGCGCCTCGGGCGAAGGTCTCGCCCTCGAATGCGCGCGCCTGGCCGCACTCGAGCCCGCTCTCGAGCGAAGAATCCTGCGCCGCGCCGCAAGCCAACTCGGCGCCGAGCTCGATTTCCCCGCCACTGAGGCCCTGCGGGCGCTCGCTCTCACCGGCCGCGCCGGCCGGCAGCTTTCGCTTGCCGGCCTTCACGCCGAGCGCACCCTCCGGGAGCTGCGCCTCGCCGCAGGCCAAATGGCGCACGGCCGCCGTACTCCCACAGAAGCGGCTCCCGCGTACAACTTTTCCGTCCCCGGGGAAATCGCCGCTCCGGCCTTCGGTCTTCGCCTTCTTGTCGAGATTTCAGGCACTTCCAATGCGTCCTCCGCTACCCCCAAAACCGCTACCCTGCGCAACTGGAAACCCGGCGACCGGGTTCGAATGCGCTACTCCGCCGGCCCTCGCAAAGTGAAGGAAGTTCTTGAGCATCTGCGAGTTACAGGCTCAGATCGAGCCGTTTGGCCGGTCCTCGAGCTCGATGGCGACATCGTGTGGATGCAGGCGGTCGAGCTCGAGCCGCTCTTGGGGGTCACCGTTACTGCCAGCCCGCTTGCCCCCGAAGGCACACTTCCCACTCCCGCCCAGTCCCCTCTGTAAGCCTCATTTGACCCGGGAAAGTACCCCATCCGGCCCCGAAACGCTGCGGATTGATTTGCCCTGGGAGTACAATTTGCTTACTGCCCGTCCGGGCGGGCGGTAGTGGTGTTGATTGCCGCAGTTTGTGCACTTTCTGCCACTTGATTTCGGGCAGACGCGTCTAACGGATGGGTTGTCGGTGAAGGGACTATTTGACGGTTGTCTCCCCCTTGCCGGGAAAGAGGAATCCTGGTGAATTCGAGCGTTAAGACAATCATGTTCTGGGTCTTTATCCTCATCTGCCTCATGCTGTTATGGAGTGTGGTGTCGAAGGGCACAAGCATGGGCAAAGAGCCGGAGTACGCCTACTCCGATCTGATGGACAAGGTTCAGTCCGGCCAGGTGCAGGACGCTGTCATCCAGGGCGATGAGCTCCGCGGACACCTGAAGGCCTCGCCCAAGGAAGAGTTCCACACCACTATTCCCACCAATTACGAGGACCTGGAAAAGGCCATGCTGGCCTCCAAGGTCAACTTCTCCATCAAGGAGCCCCAGAGCAACATCCTCCTGCCGCTGCTCTTCAACGTCGGCCCGTTCGTGCTCCTGGGCGCCATCTGGTTCTTCATGCTGCGCCAGATGCAGTCCGGCGGCAACAAGGCCCTCAGCTTCGGCAAGAGCCGCGCGCGCCTGCTCTCCATGCAGCAGAAGAAGGTCACCTTCAAAGACGTGGCCGGCGTGGACGAGGCCAAGGAGGAGCTCAAGGAGATCATCGAATACCTGCGCGAGCCGCAGAAGTTCCAGAAGCTCGGCGGCCGCATTCCCAAAGGCGTGCTGCTCGTGGGCCCTCCCGGAACCGGCAAAACCCTTCTCGCCCGCGCCGTGGCCGGCGAGGCCAACGTGCCCTTCTTCTCCATCTCCGGCTCCGACTTCGTCGAAATGTTCGTCGGTGTGGGCGCCAGCCGCGTCCGCGACCTTTTCGAGCAGGGCAAGAAGAACGCGCCTTGCATCATCTTCATCGATGAAATCGATGCCGTCGGCCGTCATCGCGGCGCCGGCCTCGGCGGCGGCCACGACGAGCGCGAGCAGACCCTCAACCAGCTCCTCGTGGAAATGGACGGCTTTGAATCGAACGACGGCGTGATCCTGGTCGCGGCCACCAACCGGCCTGACGTGCTCGATCCTGCACTTCTCAGGCCCGGCCGCTTCGATCGCCGCGTGGTCGTCGGCCTGCCCGATGTCCGCGGCCGCGAGGAAGTCCTGCGCGTCCACGTCAAGAAAGTGCCCGTCAGCGACGACACCAATCTCAACGTCCTCGCCCGCGGAACGCCGGGATTCAGCGGCGCCGATCTGGCCAACATGGTGAATGAGGCCGCGCTCAACGCCGCGCGCGCCAATCGCAAGCAGGTCACCATGTACGACTTCGAGCTGGCCAAGGACAAAGTCCTCATGGGCGCGGAGCGCAAGTCTATGCTCCTGACCGACGAGGAGAAGCGCGTCACCGCCTATCACGAGGCCGGACACGCGCTGGTCTCCATCATGCGCGAGAACTCCGACCCCATTCATAAGGTCACCATCATTCCCCGCGGCATGGCCCTGGGCGTCACCGTCTACCTGCCCGACGACCGCCATAACTACACCCGCGAGTACCTCGAGACACGCCTGGCCACGGCCTACGGCGGACGCGTGGCCGAGGAGATATTCCTCAACCAGATGTCCACCGGCGCCGGCTCCGACATCGAAAGCGCCACCGATCTCGCCCGCCGCATGGTCTGCGAGTACGGCATGAGCCGCCTCGGTCCACTCACCTTCGGCAAGAAGGAAGAGCAGATCTTCCTCGGCCGCGAGATTGCCCAGCACCGCGACTTCTCCGAAGAGACCGCGCGGCAGATCGATTTGGAGGTGCGGCGCCTCATCGACGAGGCCTATCAGTCGGCGCGCAACATCATCGACGCCAACAAGGACGTGATGCACCGCATCGCCGCCGCCCTGCTCGAGCGCGAAACCATCGACGCCGAAGAGGTCCGCCTGCTCATCGAGGGCAAGGAACTGCCCCCGCTGCGTTCCTCGCTCGCTTCTCCCACAGACGGCGACGGAACCCCGCAGCAGCAGGTGCTCAAGCCCGAAAGCCGCGGCGGACCGCCGTTCCCCGAAGGCTCGCCCTCGCCGGCGTAGGAGGCAGGGGGCAGGTTTCAGGTGTCAGAAGGGCCGCTCTTCGGAGCGGCCTTCCTATTTTCGCGGTCTTGACTTTTCGGGCTCGAATCGTCGGGACCTCGAATTCCGGGTGCCCCATCCTTGGCGCGTCTTTGGTTTTGCGCCAAGGGTGGGAAAGCACGAACCCCAATTTGCGACTTCCGAATATCACAAATTGCTGGTCTGGGCGACCCAGGTCCCGTGTTCCTCATGCTGAGAGAAACGGAGGGGCTCAGGCCGCATTGTTCTCTTACGGGTGCTGCCAGCTCTTGTAGACGAACTCGATGCTGTAGCCATCAGGGTCGAGCACGTTGGCGGCGTAGTAGCGCGGGTCATAGTAGACCCGGGCAGCAGGCGCGCCATGGTCGGTGGCTCCCGCTGCCATTGCGGCTGCATAGGCTGCGTCGACCTGCTTCCGGCTGTTGGCTGCGAAGCCGACATGGACTGCGTGGCCGGCTGCAATGCCTTCACGGAGCCAAAGGAACAGGCGGCCGTTGGCGCCGAAGCCTTTGAGATCGGGATGGCCCGGCGGCCCATTTTTGCCGTCGAAATCAAAACGCTGGTTGATGCCAAGAGGCGCCAGCGCCGCTTCGTAAAACGAAATCGAGCGTTTCAAATCGCTCACGCTGAGAAATACGTGATCGAGCATCCTTGCCCCTTCGCCCGTCGGATGAGGCGAAAGGTCATGAAGCTTCTTTAAATAGCCGAGCAGTCAAGCCTCAATGGGAGATCCCCGGGGGGGGCCGAGGATCCTGGGAAACCCGGCGCCCCCTGACCCCTGATTCCTGACCCCTGCTCAAAAGATCGTGTAGCTCAGCCCCACGCTGCCGCCGTAAGGCCACAGCGTCGGTCTCACGCGCCACTGCTGGTATTCGAAGTCGACGGCGCGGATGGTGAGCCGGTGCTTCCACCGGTAATCCAAGCCGCCGCCATAGGCGAAGTTGCCGGCGCGGCCTGTCAG
>JASHUF010000475.1 GCA_030040175.1 Acidobacteriaceae bacterium | reverse complement strand
CACGCTGCTGCCTTCGAGCACCACCGCCGGCTCCGGCGCCTTTACGCTCACCGTCAATGGCTCTGGCTTCATCTCCAGCTCGGTGGTCAACTTCAACGGCAACGCGCGCACCACGACTTACGTAAGCGCCACACAGCTCACCGCGGCCATCCTCGCGTCGGACGTGGCCACGGCCGGCACGCCTTCGGTCACGGTCTTCAATCCCTCGCCCGGCGGCGGCACTTCGAACGCCGTTACCTTTACCATCAACGCGGCCAGCAATCCCACGCCCGCCGTGACCACGCTGCTGCCTTCGAGCACCACCGCCGGCTCCGGCGCCTTTACGCTCACCGTCAATGGCTCTGGCTTCATCTCAAGCTCGGTAGTCAACTTCAACGGCAGCGCCCGCACCACAACTTACGTAAGCGCCACGCAGCTCACCGCGGCCATCCTCGCGTCGGACGTGGCCGCGGCCGGCACGCCTTCGGTCACGGTCTTCAATCCCTCGCCCGGCGGCGGCACTTCGAACGCGCTCACCTTTACCATCAACGCGGCACTCGTGCCCAGCTTCACGCTCAGCTCCACCACCAGTTCGCAAACCATTCAGCCGGGCGCCTCGGCCGAGTACATCATTACCGCCACCGCGCAGAATGGCTCCTTTACCAGCCCCATCACCTTTACCACCAGCGGCCTGCCCACCGGCGCAACCGGAACCTTTGCGCCCACCTCCATCATTCCGGCCAGCTCGTCCGCCAGCACGACGCTCACCATCCAGCTGGCCTCCGCTCTGCCCGCCTCTTTCGCCGCGCGCTCCGGCTGGCCCGTCGCTGCCTCCACGCTCTCGCTGCTCGGGCTCTTCTTCGCCACACGCCGCGCGCGCCGCCGCTGGATTCGCTTTGCCCTCATCGCCCTGGCCTGCCTGGGGGGTGCGGCCGCGTTTTCCGGGTGCAACGGCGGCTTCTTTATCGGCAGCCAGGCTACGCCGCAAACGTACACCGTCACTATCACCGGAACCGGCGGCACCGTCCAGCAAACTATCACCGTGCAGCTCACCGTCGAGTAAAGGAGCCAGCCATGAAAACCACCGCGCGCAGCTTAGGCTTCCTGCTTCCGGCCATGGCTGGGCTCCTTGCTCCCATGGCCCGCGCCCAGGGAACCGCACCGCCGCCTCAGCCCTCGCGCTTCGATCTCGCCGCCGGCTACAGCTACGTGCACAGCAATGCCCCGCCGGGCGGCTGCGGCTGCTTCAGCCTCAACGGCGCGTCCTTTGCGATCGCGCGATCGATCGGATCCGGCGGCTTTGCCCTCGCCGGCGACGTGGGCGTAGACCATTCCGGATCGGTCACCAGCACCGGCGACAGCCTCACACTGAGCAGTTACACCGCCGGCGTTCGCTACACGCCCCACCTGCACAAACCCGTTCACCCCTTCGGCCAAACTCTCGTCGGCGTTGCGCACTCCAGCGGTTCCCTGGTCCAGGGAACGAATGCGGCTGCCTCCAATGCCGGCGCCGCCTTTGCCGCCCTCGTCGGCGGAGGCGTCGACCTCGACGCCGGCAAGCGCTTCTCCATTCGCCTTGTGGAAGCCGATTACCTCGTTACCACCTTCGACAACGCAGGCAACGACCATCAGAACAACCTGCGCATCAACGCGGGCCTGGTCTTCCGTTTCTAGAGGCGCCTTTCTCAAAGTGCGCGCAATCGACAATGCGTTCCTTGCGGGCGGATCAGTAACCGGAGTCGGCTACGGCGATTCCCGGGCCACCGTATCCCTTGATTACGGGCAACAACATGCTTCCCGCACCATAGAACCAGAAGCGATTGAGCTTGAGAATGTCTCTCAGGAATCTCCCGCAGTCTGCTCGGGTTATGTGCCTGTTCCACCAATGCTTTTGAGGGTGGCAAGAGCCTCCTCTGGCAGTTCCAGCGTGGCAGCCTTGAGATTCTCGCGCAGATGCTGGACCGACGATGTGCCCGGGATAAGCAATACATTAGGAGACCGCTGGAGCAGCCACGCCAGCGCTACCTGCATGGGAGTGGCATTGAGAGACGCGGCCACGTCATTGAGCTTGGATGACTGCAGCGGGGAAAACCCGCCGAGGGGGAAGTAGGGCACGTACGCGATGCCCTGTGCGGCGAGAGCATCGATAAATACGTCGTCGGTGCGCTGGGCCAGATTATAGAAGTTCTGGATGCAGATAATCTCTGTGATGGCCTGCGCCCTGGCCAGTTGCTCCGGCGAAACGGTGCTGAGCCCGATATGCCGAATCAGTCCTTGCTGCTTCAGTTCGGCAAGGGTGGTCAGCGGTTCCTCAAAGGGCTCGTCTTCCGGACCGCTAAAGCCGCCGAGGCGAAGATTGACGGCATCCAGTACATCGACGCCGAGATTGCGCAGATTTTCGTGCACGTCCTCGATGATTTCCTGGCGTGAGCGAGCATGCGGCCAGGAGCCATCGGCGCCGCGCCGGGCTCCCACTTTGGTCACGATGACCAGATTGGCCGGGTACGGATGGAGCGCCTTCTTGATGAGTTGGTTGGTGACGTGCGGACCGTAAAAGTCGCTGGTATCGATGTGGTCCACGCCAGAGGCGACGGCCTCGCGCAAAACAGCAATCGCGCCGGGAACGTCGGCCGGAGGCCCCCAGACCATTTTGTTGCCATCCCGCCCGGCAAGCTGCATCGCGCCATAGCCGATGCGCTTTACGGTCATTGCGGTTTTGGGAAATGTAAACGTGCCGCCGAGATTCGATTGTTTTGCCATATTTCTCCTCCAAGGCGCCGGTAAATTTTTGAGAAAACCGGTGCTCACAATCATCTGATGAAGTAACCATCAGATTAGAAGTTCGCATTTGGCGCAGCTAACAGCAAGCCTTTCAGAGCCAAGAAAATTGCCGGTCCAGGCGCGTTCCACCGCGAGTGTAGACGCGATCCTGCGCCCCGGAGCGTGGTGGATCTGTTCAGCAAGCACCTTGCGTGAATGGAAAGGATCCGCAGGCCCCCTCACATCGAGGCCGAGCAGCCTCCAAGAGGCCCTCGGAGACATCCAAGGACCTCTATGGCCATCACGATCACTGAGGCTTCTAACCACAGCTTTGTCAGAAGTACTTCATGTTCGTCAGATCCTCGATCAAGCCGGGCCCGTTCGGCTCCCATCCCAGTTTCTTGCGCGTCCACTCGCTTGACGCAGGCATATCCAGAGTGACGAAGTGCCCGAACATTCCAAATTGATCGGCAGCTTGCTCCGAAGTGATCGAAATTGCCGGCACCTTCAGTCCCTTGCCAATGGTTTCTGCGATATCCAGCAGCGCCACGCCTTCTTCGTCCACCGCGTGGTACGTCGTCACACCCGGCCCCTTTGTTTCAACGGCCAGCCGATAAAGGTGGGCCACATCTTTCAGCGGAGCTGCTGCCCACCGCGTTGCGCCATCTCCAACATAGGCCGCTGCGCCTTTCTGACGCGCAATCTGAATCAGCGTCGTTACCAGGCCCTGCTTGCGTGTATCGTGTACCTGCGGCAGACGCACAATCGCCACATGCACCCCTCTCCCGGCCACAGCCATGGCAGCCTGCTCGGGACGTCTTGGGATCGCGGGAGAGTCAACCGGAGGATCGGTTTCCCTGCGTACCTGTCCCGGCGCGCCACTCGTAATACCGATTCCGGAGGTCACGACAAGCAGTTTTCCAGGCTCCAACACCGATCCTAGCGTCTCAATCGCTTTGATCTCGTCCTGCCCGTTCTGTGCAAACTTCGACCAATCATGGTTGAATGCAAGGTTCACCACCGCATCCATTCCCGCGGCCCCAGCGCGAAGACTGTCAAGATCGGTGATGTCGCCCCGATGCACCTCAGCGCCAACCGCCTGCAGTTGTTTCACGCCATCATCGCTGCGCGTGAGTCCACGAACCTGGTGCCCGGCAGCAATCAACTCCTTCACCAGCTCCGTTCCAATGAATCCCGTCGATCCGGTGACAAATACTCGCATGCTCGTTTCTCCTCACATTCCTGACGCGATTGAGTCGCGCCATTGACATTGGCACCTCCCCTCCAAT
>JASHUF010000050.1 GCA_030040175.1 Acidobacteriaceae bacterium | reverse complement strand
CGGCAGAACACCGCCGCGCGCCCCGTCTGCGCGCCCTCGCCCTGCAGCGTGTAGAAGACTTCTTTGACTGCGTAAGTCATCAATGCAGCTTTCAGCTTTCAGCCCTCAGCTATCAGGTCATCGCGGAGCAGCCAGGAATGTCAACTGAGCCGAGGTTAGCTGAAGGCCGAGAGCTGACGGCTGAGAGTTAGCCTCGTCATCAATGCAGCTTTCAGCTTTCAGCCCTCAGCTATCAGGTCATCGCGGAGCAGCCAGGAATGTTAACTGAGCCGAGGTTAGCTGAAGGCCGAGAGCTGACGGCTGAGAGCTAGCCTCGAATCAGCGGGTCGCTCAACCCCGCCTCCGCAAATCCCTTTTGCCGGAGAAGACACGCGTCGCACTCCCTGCACGGCCGCCCCTCCGGCCCCGGATCGTAGCAACTGCTCGTCAGCCCATAATCCACGCCCAGCGCCAATCCTTTGGCAATAATCTGCGCCTTGGTAAGCGCGATGAGCGGCGTATGCATCTTCATCCGCTGCCGTCCTTCGACGCCCGCCTTCGTGGCCAGGTTTGCCATGCGCTCGAAAGCCTCAATGTACTCCGGCCGGCAATCCGGATACCCCGAGTAATCCAGCGCGTTGACGCCCAGAAAAATGTCGCTCGCGCCGAGCACCTCAGCCCACGCCAGCGCAAAAGAGAGAAAGATGGTGTTGCGCGCTGGCACATAGGTCACCGGGATCCCGTGCGCCATCTCTTCCGGCGCGCGCCCCTTGGGCACCGCGATCTCGTCGGTCAGCGCCGACCCTCCAAACGCGCGCAGATCGATCTCCGCCACGCGATGCTCAACCGCGCCCAGCGCCTGCGCCACGCGCTTGGCGGCTTCGAGTTCCCACTTGTGGCGCTGCCCATACGCGAACGAGAGCGCATAACACGCATATCCCTCGCTGCGCGCAGCGGCGAGCGCCGTGGCCGAGTCCAGCCCCCCGCTGAGAAGGACCACGGCGCGCTTGGAAGCATCCTTCATCGATTCAATTCTCCGATGGGGCGCAGGTCATTCCGTGCCGCTCGATTGCAACCAAGCCATGGTATCCAGAGAACTTCATGCCCGTCGCCGCGATGCCAGCCCGCTTCGCGGGCGCGAATGGCGGAAACCGCAGAACGGCAGGGCTTCCATCTCGCGACTCGCCTCAACATTTCTCCGCTCAAATCTTTGCTAGCAGCCAGATCAGGATCCAAGCGCCGCCGCAGATCGCGAAAACTCGGAGGACACGTACCCATAGATTGGTTTCCCCTGCTTTGACCGGATCGGTGGTCTTGCGGGCTCTTGCGAACAACAGAACATTTCCAGCCAAAAAGCATAGCCCACTTGCGATGAGAAAGGTGGAGAGACGCGTATCGTCCGGCACGAGATACAACGCGACGACTATCCCGCCGACCATACCGAGTTCGACTATAACGATCGTTCGCTTCTTCACCGGGCTGCCTCGTACAAAATCTCTAATTCGAACCACCGTCCTCGCCTACATCCATCGCCGGCGCAATCGACTGCCCCTCGTCGAGGTAACGCTCGATGCATTGCTCGAGAATGCCCTTGGCCTCGAGGATGAACTCGATCGCATCGCGCGCCGCGCCGTATCCGCCCGCATTCGGCGTCACGTAATGCGCCTCGGCCTTCACCTGTGGCCGCGCATTGGCCACGGCAATCGCCAGGCCTACCCGGCGCATCGCCGGCAGGTCGATCACGTCATCGCCGACGTAACAGATCTCCTCGAGCGGGACGCCTTCCTTTTCCATAATGTCGCGGATGGGCTTCATCTTGAATGCCTGCCCCTGGTAAACGAATTCGAGCTTCAGGTCGCGCGCCCGCGTGGCCACGGTCTCCGAGATACGCTTGGTAATCACGCCGCACTTCAAACCGCCCATCCGCGCCAGCGAAATGCCCATCCCGTCATGCGCGCTGTAGCCCTTCACCTCCACCATGGTTTTTGATCCCACGCCAAAGCCGGTATCCTTCCCCGAACTCGCTTCAATTCCAGACAGGACGGTTTCGTCGCCGTGGCGGCCGGGCACGAGCCAAATCGTGCCGTCGGTAAAAACCCCGTCGACGTCAAAAATAAGGATTTTGATCTTGCGGGCGCGTTCTTGCGCAGTGAGAGCCATGAATTTATTGTATCGACTCAGAACCTATCTTCAAGTTGGATGTATCATCCTCCCTCAGCCTTCGAAACTCAGGCCCCGCACGTTCCGCACGACCCACATAAACGTAAACTTCTCCGGTCTCAAGATCCCGGAAGAATTTTCTTTTGCGGGAGTCCGGTCCTGGCGGAAGTGGCCAATCGACTGGCTCTACCAGGCCGAGAGCAATGAAACGGTCAAGATCGCGCCAAAGGAGTGTGTGATTCCAGTCGTCGAGAATGACGCCATTTCTGGCGTTGTCGGTCCGCGTTATGAAGAGTTCTTCCAGCGCGCTCGGCATTTGTCCAGCCTAACCCTTCTTATTGCGTGCCGCCGGAAGCAGGCCGCGAGAGAATAGGAGAATGGAACCCCCGCCCTCCGCGCTCCCGCCCGCTCTCTCGCCCGAAGACTACTACTTCGAGGGTCCCTATCTCGTCTTCACGGCCGCCTACCACTTGAAGCGCGGTTCTTGCTGCGGCTCCGGCTGCCGCCACTGCCCCTACAAGGAAAGGGAATCCGCGTCTCAGTCGCCGCCGCCCGAGGCTCCGCCCGTAG
>JASHUF010000474.1 GCA_030040175.1 Acidobacteriaceae bacterium | reverse complement strand
CTTCGCCGGTGCGCGTGTTCTCCGCCCATACCTTCACCCCCACTTCCATGGAAGTTGAAAAGGCGCGGTTCACGCTGGACTTGAGGGTGAGCAGGTCGCCCAGGTGCACGGGCCGGATGAAATCGATGTGGTCCATGGCCGCCGTGACCACGTGCGTGTGCGAATGCCGGTAGGCGGCCATGGCGCCGGTCAGATCGATGAAGTGCATCAGCCGCCCTCCCAGCAGATTGCCCAGTATATTCGTGTCGTTGGGCAGGATGATCTCCGTCATCTCCGATTGCGTGCTGGCCACCGTGCGCACGGCCGGGTTCGACTCCGTTTCGCTCATGCCTTCCTCATTCCTGTCTTGCTCGCTCTTGCCTGGCCGGCTTCGCTCGCGGGCTGGCGCGCCCCCGCTGCGATCCAGTTACAATAAGAGCGGGCTGCATCCGGGCTTTGCCGCCCGCGGGCCGCGGCCGCGAGGCAGAATTCAGTTTCAGCAATTTCCGCCGTTTACGCAAATTCCCGTTGAGCCCCGGCGGAATGCCGGAGCGGGAGCGCGAGGAGCCATGGACAAGATCGCGGGCCTCAAAGAGATCCTCGCGCTCGATCCCCGGAACAGCTTTGCCCGGTACGGAATCGCCATGGAGCTGATCAGCCGCGGGGAGACGGTGGCGGCGCTGGCTGAGTTTGACACGCTGCTGGAGAACGATCCCGACTATACGGCAGGCTATTTCATGGCCGCCCAGACCCTGACCCAGGCGGGACGCAAAGCCGAGGCCATTGTTCGCCTCAAGTCGGGCATCGGCTGCGCCGCCCGCAACGGCAATAGCCATGCTCTAAGCGAGATGCAGGCCATGCTCGACGAGCTCGACCGGTAATTCGCCGCCATTTCGCGGGAATCTTCGGTCGAACGGCAGGATGTATTGGTCTTTAGAGCATCTTTATGCATTTCCGGCAACAATTTTCGAAACCGGGTGTCGTCTTCGGCCATCTGATTCGCGTCTAAGAAGTTATGGCAAAGTACTCGATTGTTGTGCCATTCCACAACGAAGAAGAGAACGTAACCGTTCTCTACGCGCGCCTGAAGCAGGTGATGGAGCAGGTGGGCGAAACCTTCGAGCTGGTGCTGGTCGACGACGGATCGAATGACCGCACCTACAAACTGCTTGAGGAAATTGCCGCGGTGGACAGCCGCGTGCTGGTGGTCAAGCTGTGGCGCAACTTCGGCCAGACCTCGGCGCTGGCCGCGGGCTTCGACCACGCCGCGGGCGAGTTCATCCTGGCCATGGACGGCGACCTGCAGCACGACCCCAACGACATTCCCGCCTTCCTTGAAAAGCTGGACGAGGGCTACGACGTGGTCTCCGGCTGGCGCAAGGAGCGCATCGACAACTTCGTTTTCCGCCGCATCCCTTCGCGCTGCGCCAATTGGGTTATGGCCAAGCTCTCCGGCGTGGACATTCACGACTTCGGCACCACCTTCAAGGCCTATCGCCGCGAGATCATTCACAACATCCCGCTCTACGGCGAGATGCACCGGTTTATTCCCGCTCTGGCCAGCTGGTACGGCGCCTCCATCTGCGAGATTCCCATCCATAACGTGAACCGGGAGCGCGGCCGGAGCCATTACGGCCTGGGCCGCACTTTCCGCGTCTTCTTCGACCTGCTCACCATCCGCTTCCTGCTCCGCTACATGACGCGGCCGCTGCACTTTTTCGGCGGCCTGGGCGTGCTGGGCATCCTGAGCGGCTCCGCCATGGCGATAATCCTGCTCGCCCTCAAGCTCTTCAACCCGCACATGGACGTGATGTACCACCACGGCCCCATGTTCGTGATCGGCTCAGTGCTCATTGTGGCCGGCATCCAGTTGCTCGCCATCGGCCTGCTGGGCGAACTGCAGGTGCGCCACTACTACACCGGCCAGCACCCGGCCTCGTACACGGTCGATCGACTGGTGCGCCTGGCTGCTGCCGACGAGCAGAGCCTGATGTCCGAGCGCCAGGACGGGAACTTCTAAAGGCAGGGAACAGGGTCCAGGGATCAGGGATCAGGGATCAGAAAAACTCTTCCGGCGCGCTGGTGCCTTGATGTCTCCTGTGAAGCACTGACCCCTGAAACCTGACACCTGACACCTGATCCCTGTACTTGCAGCCCCCCACCCTCTTGGTTCATCCTTAACCCTGTCATGCAAGCCATTCAGATTCAGGAGACGGGCGGGCCCGAGGTTCTGCGCCTTGTCGATCTGCCCATCCCGCAACCCGGTCCCGGCCAGGTGCTATTGCGCGTGGAGGCCGCGGGCGTCAACTTCATTGAGATTTACTTTCGCAAGGGTGTCTACAAGGCTGCGCTGCCGCTCACGCCGGGCAGCGAGGCTGCGGGCACCGTGGAGGAACTAGGGCCGGGCGTCACCGGTTTCGCTGCCGGCGATCTGGTGGCCTCTGCCGGCGTGCTGGGCAGCTACGCGGAGTATGCGCTGGTGCCCGCTGCGCAACTGGTTAAGGTCCCGGCCGCGCTGGGGCCGGAGAAGGCCGCAGCAGCCATGCTCCAGGGCATGACCGCGCATTACCTTGCCCACTCCACCTTCCCCCTCAAGGCGGGCGACACGGCTCTGGTGCACGCCGGCGCCGGAGGCGTGGGCCTGCTGCTCACGCAGATGGCCAAGAAGATCGGCGCCCGCGTCTTCACCACCGCTTCCACGCCCGCCAAGGCCGAGCTCTCGCGCGAGGCCGGCGCAGCCGAAGTGATTCTTTATACAGAGCAGGATTTCGAGACGGAAGTGAAGCGGCTGACGAACAGCAAGGGCGTGGACGTGGTGTACGACTCGGTGGGCAAAACCACCTTCGACAAGAGCCTCAACTGCCTGCGCCCGCGCGGGCTGCTGGTGCTCTTCGGCGCTTCCAGCGGTCCCGTCCCGCTCTTCGATCTCGCCCAGCTCAACAGCAAGGGTTCGCTCTTCATCACCCGGCCTACGCTCTGGCATTACATCGCCACGCGCGCCGAACTGGAATGGCGCTCCGGCGACGTGCTCAACTGGGCCGCCAAGGGCGAGCTCAAGCTGCGCACCGAGCACATTTATCCGCTTGCCCAGGCTGCCCAGGCGCAGATCGACATGGAGAACCGCAAAACGGCAGGCAAGATTGTGCTGGTGCCGTGAAGACAGCTTCTAGCCGCTAGCTTCTAGCGGTCAGCTCGATGTGCGCGCATGAAAGTCTCTTGGCAAAAACCAAAAGCAGCGGCTCTCCGCGAGAAAAAGCTAGAAGCTAGGAGCTAGCAGCTAAGAGCTGAAAAAATGTCCGCAATTCTCATCAAGCCGTCGGACCGCGTCTTCGTCCTCACCGGCGCCGGCATCAGCGCCGAAAGCGGCCTGCCCACCTTTCGCGACTCCGACGGCCTGTGGGCGGGCTACCGCATCGAGGACGTGTGCACGCCCGAGGCCTGGGAGCGCTCGCCTGCCGACGTGTGGGCGTTTTACTCCGCACGCCGCGCCGCCGGACAAAAGGCGCAGCCCAACCCCGCGCACACCGCGCTCGCCGGGCTGGAAAAACAGCTTCCCGGCCGCTTTTTTCTCTGCACGCAAAATGTGGACGACCTGCACGAGCGCGCCGGCAGCGTGAATCTTCTCCACATGCACGGCGAGCTGGCCAAATCGCGCTGCGAGCGCGCGTGCGGCGCGGAGCCGGTGGAAGACGACCGCGTCTACGCGAACCTCAATGAGGTGGGCCGCTGCGCCTGCGGCGGACGCCTGCGCCCGCACATCGTCTTTTTCGGCGAGATGCCGCTGGGAATGGACCGCATTCGCCGCGAGATTCGCCAGTCCACGCTCATGCTCGTCGTCGGCACCTCGGGCTCCGTCTATCCCGCAGCCAACTTCGTGCACTGGGCGCGGTTCGAGGGCGCGCGCACGGTTTACCTGGGCCCCGAGGCGCCGCTCAACGCCGATGCGTTCACGCATGTGGTGGAAGGCAAGGCGGGCGAGGTTCTGCCGGGCCTCTTTCACCTAGAAGCTTGAGCCCGCACCGAAGGGCGCCGTCTACTGCTGCTGCACACGGTTCAGGCGCTTCGTGACCGGGTCGAAGAGCATATCCTCGCTGAACGAGTAGCCGCTCCCAAGGCCATTTTCAGGGCCATTCTGTTGGCCGTGCGCCTCCGCGCCGCCCGTGGGAACGATCGTTCCCTCGGAGTTGTCCTCTTCCGCGCGGTCAAGCATTGCGCGTTTCGGCGCCTCGCGCAGATCCTGACTGCGCGCCGCGCGCTCCACTTCCTTTTGCGTCAGCCACAATTCATGTCGCGTCGATGCCATGGTGCATCTCCTCCTTCGCTCCGGTTTCCCAAAAACACTTAGGGCGGCTGAACCACAAAGAGCCAGCCGCCCTACTTTCCTATTCACTCTCATCGTAGCCAATTCGCAGAAATAATCTGCAAACCCATTCCAAGAAAATGGGCTCAAAATTTGAACTGGTAGCGGAACTCGCCATAAATCTGCCGTGGGTCGTTCCAGTGAAAGCCACCGAAGGTCAAGCTGTTATCCAGCTGTACGCGCAGGTCGGCCACATTCACGACATTGGCCGAGAAGGTGTACTTTTCAGCGAAGGTCTTACCCCCAGACAGGTCGAATGTGGTGTGACTGGGCAGATAATCTCCGGGATATTGCAAGCCCGGCAGCCCGTTCGTGAAACCGGATCCGTAATAAACATTGGTCGATGCGTAGGCATTCCACGGTAGTTTTCCGTTGAAACCCACGTTGAATGTGTTTCTCTGGTCGTGGTCAACCG
>JASHUF010000473.1 GCA_030040175.1 Acidobacteriaceae bacterium | reverse complement strand
ACCCGCTTACAGCGTTCTTCCCACCGCCTGGGCAATCACACGCAGCTCTGTGGTGAGTTTGGCGAAGTCCTCGAGGTACATGGTTTGCGCCGCGTCGGAGACGGCCTTGTCGGCGTTGGGGTGAATCTCGATGAGCAACGCGTCCGCGCCTGCGGCCACGGCGGCCTTGGCCATGGGCGCTACCATATCGCGCCGGCCGGTGCCGTGCGAGGGGTCGGCGACGACGGGCAGGTGTGAGAGCTTCTTGAGCACGGGAATCGCGGAGATGTCCATGGTGTTGCGCGTCGCGGTTTCATAGGTGCGGATGCCGCGCTCGCACAGGATCACCTCGTAATTGCCGCCCGAAAGAATGTACTCGCTCGAAAGCAGCAGCTCTTCGACCGTGGCCGCGATGCCGCGCTTCAAGAGCACCGGCTTGCGCACCTGGCCCAGCTCGCGCAGCAGGTTGAAGTTCTGCATGTTGCGCGCGCCCACCTGGAAGCAGTCGATGTAGGGCAGCATGACTTCGATCTGCGCGATCTCCATCACTTCGCTCACGATCGCCAGCCCGTTGGCGTCGGCGGCTTCGCGCATGAGCGCGAGGCCGGGAATGCCGAGGCCCTGAAACGAGTACGGCGAGCTGCGCGGCTTGAACGCGCCCCCGCGCAGAAAGGCGCCGCCCGCGGCCTTCACCGCTTCCGCAATGGCGAAGATCTGCGCGCGGTCCTCCACCGCGCAGGGGCCGGCAATCACGGCCACTTTCTGCCCGCCGATGGCGGCGCGGTTGGGAAACTCGACCACCGTCCCCTGCGGCCGCCACGCGCGCCCGGCCAGCTTGTAGGGCGAGCTGATGCGGTGCACCTTCAGTACGCCGGGCAGCACCTCGAACTTGGCTAAATCCAGTCCCGCCGTCGGTCCCACCGCGGCCAGGATGGTCTGCATCTCGCCGGTGGTGCGATGCACGTGCACACCGGCCTCTTCCATCGCGTCGATCACCGCGTCGATCTGTTCTTCGGTCGCGCTTTCCTGCATGGCCACAATCATGGTTTCTTCCCTGTCCCGGGCGTGTCTGCGCCCGCGCCATGGCCCGGCTCGCCCACGGATTGGGCAGTCTGGGCGTTTCGTTCGGAAGCCAGCTCGTTCCTCTGCAGCGCACGCATGACGTCGATGATGCGCTCATAGATGTGCGTCAGCTCGATGTCCGGCAACGGCCCTTTGTTGGCCGCGCGCACGTTGGCGTAGATGACCTTCTCGCGATTGGGCTCGTAGACCGGCAGTGAAGTGGCCGCCTTCAGATGGCCGATCATCTGCGCGGCGCGGGCGCGCTCACTGAGCAGTTCCACCAGCTGGCGGTCCAGGGCATCGATGCGGATTCGCAGTTCTTCGATGGTCATTTTGAGCCTCTAGCTGCTAGCTCCTAGCTTCGTTTCGCGGATGCGAGCTTCAGCGCCTCGTACCGCAATGAAAAAGCTAGAGGCTGGAAGCAAGTAGCTGGGAGCTGCTTTTCTCACCGGGTCAGCGTCGCGTGCGGCAGACGCAGACCCTCGATAAATCGACCCACCGCGTCCGGCGCTGCATCCGGTCCCTGCGCGGAGGTCGCTCCTTCGATCAGCTCGACGACGGCGCTGCCGACAACCGCCGCATCCGCGAACTCCGCCACCTGGGCCACATGCTGCGCGTTGGAGATGCCGAACCCCACGGCCACCGGCAGCCCCCCGTCAATGGATTTCGTCCATCGCCGGATGCGCGCAACCAGTTCCGCCGCATCCGCAGCCAGGTTTTGCTGCTTGCCGGTGATGCCGGTGCGGGAGATGGCGTAGACAAACCCGCGCGAGTGCGCGACGATGGCCTCCAACCGCTCATCGGGGCTGGTGGGTGCGGCCAGAAAGACCGGCGCCAGCCCAACCCGGCTCATCGCCGCCAGGTATTCGCCCGCTTCCTCGACGATGAGGTCCGTTGCCAGCACGCCGTCCGCGCCCGCAGCAGCCGCGTCGTCTGCGAATTTGCTGAGCCCATAACGCAATATCGGATTCAGATAACTGAAGAGCACGAGTCCTGCCGCAGGCCGCGCGGCGCGGATTTCGTCGGCAAGGGCGATCACGTCGCGCAGCCGCGTGCCGCGGGCGAGCGCCCGCTCGCTGGCGCGCTGGATCACCGGCCCATCCGCCAGCGGATCGCTGAAGGGCACGCCCAGCTCGATCACGTCAGCGCCCGCGTCAATGGCCGCCAGCGCAATGGCGCGCGTGGCCTCGAGCGAGGGATCGCCCGCGGTCAGATAGACGACCAGGCCCGGCTTGTGATCGAAACGTATCGGCATGGAACAGCAACTGCAGATCCTTCGGCTTCGCCTCAGGATGACAAATTCAAATAAAGAAGCGACGCTACAACTTTAACTCGCGCGCCAAAATGCCCATATCCTTGTCGCCGCGCCCGGAAAGATTCACGACAAGAATCTCATTCGCCTTCATCTTGGGAGACCTGCGCATGGCCTCGGCCACGGCGTGCGCGCTTTCGAGCGCGGGCAGAATCCCCTCCGTGCGCGCCAGCTTCACCACGGCATCGAGCGCCGCTGCGTCGTCCTGCGCAACGTACTCCGCGCGCCCGGTGTCATGCAGCATGGCGTGCTCGGGGCCGATCGACGCGTAATCCAATCCGGCTGAGACCGAGTGCGTGAGCGCAATCTGCCCGTCGTCGTCCTGCAGAACATAGGAGTACGTGCCCTGCAAAACTCCCGGCGCGCCGCCCTGGAAGCGCGCCGCGTGCTCGCCCAGAAGCGTCCCGCGCCCGCCGGCCTCCACGCCGATCAAGCGGACCTGGCGCTCGGGAATGAAGTCGTAAAACGCCCCGATGGCATTCGACCCGCCGCCCACGCAGGCGACTACTGCGTCGGGAAGGCGGCCCTCTTTCTCGAGGATCTGCGCTTTCATCTCGCGGCCGATGCAGCGCTGAAAATCGCGCACCATGGTGGGATAGGGGTGCGCGCCCAGCGCACTGCCAAGCAAATAATAAGTAGTCCGCACATTCGTGACCCAGTCGCGCATGGCCTCGCTGATGGCGTCCTTGAGGGTTTTCGAGCCCGACGATACCCCGCGCACTTCCGCGCCCAGCAGGCGCATGCGCTTCACATTCAGCTCCTGCCGCTCCATGTCCACGTCGCCCATGTAGATGACGCAATCGAGGCCCAGCAGGGCGCAGGCGCTCGCCGTAGCCACGCCGTGCTGGCCCGCGCCGGTCTCGGCAATCACGCGCTTTTTGCCCATGCGCCGGGCGAGCAGTCCCTGGCCCAGCGAGTTGTTGATCTTGTGCGCGCCGGTGTGCAGCAGGTCTTCGCGCTTCAAATAAATCTTCGCTCCGTCCAGAGATTCGGTGAGCCGCTGGGCGAAGTAAAGCGGCGTGGGCCGGCCGGCGTAATCGGCGAGGAGAGAATTGAGCTCGGCCTGGAACACGGCGTCGGCTTTGGCGATTTCGTACTCGCGCTCCAGCTCCATGAGCGCGGCCACCAGCGTCTCCGGCACATAGCGCCCGCCGTAGACGCCGAAGCGCCCGGGCCGCGACTCCGAGGGACTTGCGGGAAGAATGACCGATGCCATGGGCGACTCCTGCGCGCGAACCCCTGCGAAAGAGGTACTTTCCAGTGTACAGGGAATCCCTTGCGCCGATCCCGAGGCTACCTTTTCCGGCCGATCTCGCAGATGGCGCGCGGGGTGCCTCACAT
>JASHUF010000472.1 GCA_030040175.1 Acidobacteriaceae bacterium | reverse complement strand
CGGTAATGGGCAGAAAGCTCATGTTCAGCCGCTCCGCCAGACGCCTCCGCGAAAGCACGTCCCCGATCGAAAGATCCCCGCTCAGAATCTCGTCCCGAATCTGCTGGTAGGCGCGATTGGACAGCGATTGCCCGTTGCCATCCAGCCGGCTTGACCCGCGCCCCCCTTTTCGCAACTTGGACTTAGCAATCACTGCTCATCCCCGGACCTTCCAAAAACTCAAGTTAACGAAGGCCCTGTCTCAGATTACTGATATAGTATCACCAAAATTGGATTTCCATTCTTGCCGACCGGAGCCGAGTTCTGATATATCATGGCTAAGGAGCCGTTAAGGTGCGGCTTCGTCAATTCAATTCAGGGCCACTTCTCGACATTATGGAAGTCCGGGCAGCCCGATGAAAGATGGCAAGGACGATGGAATTGTCAGGCAAGACGTGTCTGGTGACCGGAGGAACAAGCGGTATCGGCGCAGAAACAGCACGGATGTTGATCGCGCGCGGAGCTCATGTTGCGGTGGCAGCGCGAAACCGGCGGAACGGCTCACTCGAAGCCCTTGAGGCGTTTGCAGCAGCACATGGAGATGAAGCACTTTATATCGAGGCAGACATTGGCAACGCGCAAGACTGTTCCCGCACGGTTGCCGAGACCTACGCCCGCTGGGGGCGGCTCGATATTCTTGTTCATGCCGCAGGCGCACCCGTCCCGGGTGGATTCTTTGATGTAACCGAAGAGACGTGGACCCAGGCCTTCGATGTCCACGTACACGCAGTGCTGCGGCTGGCGCGCGCCGCGGTGCCGCACATGATCAAGCAGGGGGAAGGCGCAATCCTGCTCATTGCCTCTGCCGCAGGCCTTCGAGGCTGCCTTGGTGCAGTAGCCTACGGTGTAGCCAAGGGGGCGATACCGCAATTTACGCGCACCCTCGCTCGGGAATTATCGGATTACAATATCCGCGTGAATTGCGTTTCTCCGGGGGTTATTCGCACTCCGTTTCAAGACTTTCTTACCCCTGAGCAGAAGGAGAATAATATCAAAAACAGGATACCGCTTCATCGGGAAGGCAAACCCGAGGATGTGGCCCGCGTCATTTTAGAGCTGATTGAGAATGACTTTATTACGGGCGAGAACCTGGTTATCGACGGCGGCATGACTATGCGCATCGTCTAGGACCGAGTTCGTTGCCTTCATGTCTCGGGCGATGAGTGGAAAGGCATAGTGGAACAGGCCTTGAAAGATGGCAAGCCGGCAGCCGCATCCATGGGACGGTGAATGGGTCCGGCGACCGGCCGGACCCATCATCAATGGCAAAAACTCTCTGCTCCCGGCCGGGAAACCGGCCAATCCTCGCTGGGTCGCCCCCCTATCGGGCGGTCTCATCGCCGATGGCGCCATCGCCTTTGCCCATCTGTGCGCTCCATCTTCACTTGCGTCAACCCGGCTTGCAACCGGAGATCTCCAATTCTTCCATCCTCGACCGCGCCTTGGCAGAACCTCCTGCCGCTCCCCGGAACGATGCACCTTAACCCGGTTGGTCAGCTTCTGTTCGATCACCCCCCCGAACGGCGGGCTGCCGGCGCCGCGCCCGGCCCGGCTCGACCGGCGAAATCGCCTCCCGCCTGAACGCAAACATGCACCTGCCACGCTTTCCCTCCCCGCATCTTCGTCTCTGTTTCGCCGTCAGAGCAGCTTACAATGGAATACATCGTTTGGATGAGGGCGCGGTCAACCCCAAGATGGAGGAACGGAGGCGGTTCCGCTACCTCCCGATGCGAACCCGGCCTGCGCCGCATTCGCAGTTGTGGGCAAAAACGGAATTCCCACAGCCCGTCCCGCTCCATATTTGACATATCAGTATTGACGGCTATAATCTTTGGCCTAAGGAATGGAGCGTTACAAATCATTTCCATGATTGGACTGGTCAACTACGCAAGAGAGCCTTACGCGGTGGAGCTTCGGGAACTTTCCGTCCCCACCATTGGCGAAGAGGATGTTCTATTGAAGGTGCAGGCAGTGGCTGTCTGCGGCAGCGATCTGCATCAATACGAGGGCAAGCAGAGCTGGAAAGTGAATTACCCCGTCGTTCTCGGTCACGAGTTCGCGGGTTCTGTTGCCAAACTTGGAACGCGGGTCAGCGGCTTCAAAGAGGGCGACCGGGTGGTAAGCGAAACCGCAGCGCAGCTGCCTCCGGATTCGCCATTTATTCGCAGAGCTCTTTACAATCTGGAGCCGAAGCGGCTTGGTTTTGGTTATGGCGTGAACGGTGCGATGGCGGATTATGTCAAGGTGCCTGCGCGCTGTCTTCATCACGTTCCTGCGTCTTTGGCCTTTGAAGACGCAGCCCTTACTGAGCCGTGTTGCGTGGCGTACAACGCTGTTTGTGTTAATTCCCACGTGCGGCCCGGCGACACGGTGGCAGTGATCGGACCGGGCCCGATTGGCTTGCTGTGCGCGGCGATGGCCAAGCTCTCCGGGGCCGGGCATCTCATCGTAATCGGCATTCCTGCCGATGCCAAACGGCTTGAGGCCGCGAAGCAGATCGGGGCAGATGCGGTTCTTGTGACTGAAGGCAATTACGTTGAAGAGTGGATGAAGAATTTCGGCGACGGCTACGGAGTCGACCTGGTCATCGACGCTACCGGCATTTCTGCCTCGCTCAAGCTTGCGCTCGATATCGTCCGTCCGGCAGGGGCAATCACCAAGGTGGGATGGGGGGCACAGCCGCTCAACTTTTCGCTCGATCCGCTGGTGCAGAAGGCGGTCACGCTTCAGGGCAGCTATTCGCACAACTGGCCCATTTGGGAAAAAGTCCTTTCCCTCTTATCGAGCGGCAAAATCGATCTGCGCTCCGTACTCAACCGCACATCCCCTCTCTCCGAGTGGCGCGAAACCTTTGAGGAGATGCGTTCAGGCGCGATCGTGAAGGGAGTGCTCAAGCCATGAACGGGCCGTTAACTCCAGCGGGGACGCGCTTAAAGGACAAAGTGATCCTGGTAACCGGATCGACCACCGGCATCGGCGAAGCCATGGTGCGGCTTTTTGCGCGCGAAGGCGCTCAGGTCATGATCCATGGAAGGCGGAAAGATGCGGCGCAAAAGCTGGCAGCCGATATCGGGGGAACGGCGGCATTTGTCATAGGCGCGCTCGAGGACCCCAAAGTCCCTGCAAGGCTCGTCGCCGAAACGGTTGGGCGATTTGGAAGAATCGACGGCCTTGTAAATAATGCCGCGACAGTCGCCCGTGGAAATATCGAGGATACGAATCAGGAAGCATTTGACCTGATTGTGGCCATCAACCTGAGAGCGCCGCTCTTCCTCATTCAGGCTGCTCTTCCCCATTTTCGCAAGCAGGGCGGGGGACGCATATTGAATATCGGCTCGATCAACTCTTACTGCGGAGAGCGCATTCTCCTGTCTTATTCCGTCTCCAAAGGGGGGTTGACCACGCTCACGCGTAATTTAGCGGATGCTCATGCCGCTGAGCATATTCAAATCAATCAATTGAATGTCGGCTGGACGCTTACACCAAACGAGTATGCGCTGAAGCTGAAGGAGGGTCTTCCCGGCGATTGGCACACCAAGCTGCCGAAAAGTGTTGCACCCTCAGGCCGGATTCACTCGCCCGAAGAAGTTGCCTTGGCCGCAATCTACTTTCTTTCCGATGAAGCTGCTCTCGTAAACGGTTCGATTCTCGATGTAGAGCAATTTCCCGTCATCGGACGAAATCCGACCAAGGAGGTTGAGTGAGTTGCCCCGGGAAACCCAGAATCTCCGCGTTTCCGAAGTGCTTTATGGATCAGCTCTGTGTCGACCGCACCATGACCCTCTTTGAGTGGATCGAAATGGCGGCTACGCTCGGCGTTGAAGGACTTGAGTTTTATTCCGGTTTTCTAGAGGACGATGAACGCTTCCTCAAAGACGTCAGGGATGCATTGGAGCGGCACCACCTGGCCATGCCGATGTTATGCTGCTCGCCGGATTTTACTCAGCCCGATCCGCTTCGTCTGCAGCAGGAAATTGACCAGGAAAAACGGATGATCGAAATCACCGCATTTTTCGGCGGCCGCTATTGCCGGGTGCTCTCCGGTCAGCGCCGGCCGGAACTCACGCGAGAGCAAGGCGTAGCGCAGGTTGTCCGGGTCATCAAGAATCTGCTGCCGTTCGCCCAAGATCACGGCGTAGTCTTGAACATGGAGAACCACTACAAAGACAACTATTGGCAGTTTCCGGAATTCGCGCAAAAGATGGATGTCTACGTAGAGATCGTTGAGCAAATTGACTCGCCGTGGTTTGGCGTCAACTTCGATCCGTCAAACGCCATCCTGGCCGGAGAGGATCCGCTGGTCTTGCTCGATCGGGTGAAACACCGGATCGTCACCATGCATGCAAGCGACCGCTACCTGAAGTGCGGTACGATCGAGGATCTGCGCAAGGAGGAAGACTCTGTTGGTTACGCCAGCCGCCTGTCGCACGGCGCCGTCGGGAAAGGAATGAACGACTACGACAAGATTTTTTCGACGCTTCGCTCCGTTGGATTCGATTCATGGATTTCGATCGAAGATGGCCTGGAGGGGATGGATCAGCTGAGGGAATCAGTGGGATTTATCAAGAGCAAAATTGACCGGTACTATGGACAACAAAACTGAGTTTTTCACGCGTCTCACAGCGGAGGACAGCCGGGTTTTTGAAACGCTGTCTGTCACGATAGCCTTATCCCGCGGCCGAGGAGAATCTTCCAACTGCCGCTTACGAGTTGACGAAAGAACGATGGTGAGACTTTCGCAGCCGGTGCAAGGTAGTCTCCAAGTGCGGTTGCCATGAAGCCCATTGTGCAGATTTCGCTCGACATTATCACGATTCCGGAAGCGCTGGAAACGGCACACCTGGCTGTGCGCGCGGGGGTTGACTGGCTCGAGGCAGGCACTCCCCTGATCATTGCCGAAGGAATGAACGGCGTTCGCGCTTTGCGCGCTGAATTTCCCGGCGTACCCATTGTCGCCGATCTGAAAACCATGGATGGCGGCTGGCTCGAGGCCGAAATGATGGCGAAGGCCGGGGCGACCCACGTGGTCGTGATGGAACGCGCCCATCCTGAGACAGTCAAGATGGTAGTGCAAGCCGGAAAGGATCTGGGCGTCCAGGTGATGGGAGACAACCTCGGCGCGAAAGATAAGGTAGCAGCGGCCCAAAGGCTTGAGAGCCTGGGATGCGACTTCGTGATTCATCATATTGGTTACGATGAACGCCGCGGACTGGTGGCTGCGGGCAAGGCTTGTCCCAGCCCGCTTGATCAGTTGCGTGAAGTTGTTGCCGCAGTCCGGGTGCCGGTGCAAGCCGTTGGCGGGCTTTCCATTGAGCAGGCCATCCACACTCCCGAATACGGAGCCCCTCTGGTGGTTCTCGGCGCCCCGCTAACGATCGATGCGGATTCATTTAAGACGGCTTCAGGCAATCTCGAAGACAAACTCCGGCTCATATGCGACAGAGTCCACGCCTACGGCGATGAATCCAACCCCTCAAGGCGGACTTAGTTTCTTTTGGATCAGTCCACCTGGGAGGCATGATTTTTCCCGGTCGTGCACGGTGGGGAGGCAACGTGAAAGAACGGTTGGCCTGCTTCCGGCGATGCCGGAGTCATTGTATCCTTTGAAGAACCGCGCCCGGTCGACGGCGCCCTGATGGCGCCCGCCTCACGAACGAGAACCTGTCCGTGGGGACCCCGGGCTGACCGCGTCGAACTGGGGCTGCGGCTTC
>JASHUF010000471.1 GCA_030040175.1 Acidobacteriaceae bacterium | reverse complement strand
TTCGCCTCGCCCGCGAGCTGGGCCTGCTTCCGGTCCTGTGGAACGCCATGACCAACGACTGGAGCGAGCCCTCAGCCGATCGCATCGCTCAGCGGCTTGCGCAAAAGGTGGATCGGCTCACGCGCAATGGGCGGGCGGCGAACGTGGTGCTGCACGATGGCGGGCATCGCGCCCTGGGCATCGATCGCGGGCCTTCCGTGAGTGCGGCCGGGCAGATGGTTGCGCGGTATGGGCAAACACGCCGCTTTGTAACCCTGGACGCCTGGAGCGTGTAAGCGGAACAATTCTTGCGCGAGCTGGTTGACGCGCAGAAACGCCGCCGTTCACACCTTTTCTTTGAATTTGAGGGCAGCCGGCCCGGTGGGAATGAACTTGAATTGCATGCCCATAATAGCGCGGCGCTCATCGCTCATAGTTCGCCCCAGTGTCTCCTGGCTCTCATGCAAATCGTCGGCCAGGCTGATGCTCGCGTCCGCGATATTCACGGCGCGGGCTCCCTGCGCGACCTCGTGAAAGACGTTCAGGGCGTGGACAAGCTCCACCATGCGCACCGCCGATCCGTAGGCCATGGGCGCAGTCACGCCCATCATGGCCGCGCTCACGCCGATGCGGGCGATCTCGAAGCCCAGCTTGAATTTTTCTCCGGTGGTCATTCCCTCCTTCCCCAGTTTGGCGTCCTCAAAGCCGAGATAGCGGATGAAGAGCCGCGTATACTCGTTGCCGTAAGTGCGCGCGGCGCCGCCCTCGAAGGGAACCGTGGAGAGCATATTGAGCGGCGCCAGGAAAATCCGCTCCTTGGCCATTTTGAGCACCACGAAATTGTTTTGGGTTGCGATTCCCTTCAGATCTTCAGGCTTGATGGTCACCGCCTCGGCGTTGGGATCGGGCGGCAGCTTGGCCGAGATCACCAGATTGCCCAGGTCGTCGTCTCCGGCCGACTGGTCGGGAGCTTCGGAGATCTTCTTACTGGGATTGTAGGTGGCGAGGGTGATGAGACGGATCGCGTGCGGGCCCACTTCCACCTTGGTGGCGCGGATCTCCTTGCTGTCTTCCCCGGAACTCGCCTGTGCGTAAAAGGAAGCGGGAAAGCCCTGGCTGGCGACTGCATCGTAGCTGCGATAGGCGTCGGGCCAGTCGTTACCCTCAAGGTAAATGAGCGCAATCATCTCATTGGCTTCAGCCCCGAGCGGGAAAAGAGCGGCGGCCGAGTCCAGATCCTGCCGCGCGCGATCCAGCTCGCGCTGCACATAAGGCGCGGGAAGCTTCTCCGTGGCCCGGGTCTCAGCCTTGTAGCGCGCTGAAGCATAACGGCGCTGGCGGTGGGTAAGCTTGCCCTTGTGCTTTGCGCCCTCCGTGCTGATGCCGAGCGACGATTGCAGAAGGTCGGTGAGAATGTCCTGCGCATCGGCGATATTGGCGTCGTAGACCTCGCGGCGCCGCTCCAGATTGGCGAGGTGCGCTGTGGCCGCGGCATCGCGCGCGGGGTCCTTTTCCAACTGCTGAAAACGCGCTAAATGCTCGCGGGTCCTGGCCACGTCGCCGTAAGCCTCGTAGAGCAGGCCCAGCTGCCACTCGGTTTCAGCGTAGTCAGGCAGGGCCGTTGCCGCTGCCTCATACTCCTCGATCACCCGGTCGTAACGGCGATAGTCGAGGTAACGGCTGGCGTTGGCGTAGTGGAGGCGGACAGCCTCGCCCACCGTGCCCGGAAGACCGGCAAGCGACTTCCAGCTTTCCTCTTGCGCTTCGGCGTCGGCGCGGTCCAGTGCATCGGGAGCAAGCTTGATGTAGGCTGCCAGGAGCGACGCCGCATCGGCCTGATGCGCGTCCTCTTGGGCGCACTTGGCGGCGTTAAAGAGCACGGCCGGGTTGGCCGGGAGGGCGGTCTTCAGATTTGCGGTCTGCTGGCACAAACTGCCGCCGGGCGCCCTCGGATCGGCGGCATCCCGATCTTCCTGGCGATAAGCATCGTTGAAGGCAGAGGCGGCGGGCGGGTCAGCGGATGGGCCAGCCAGAGGCGATCCCATCAGCGTTACTGAATCCAGTTCCAGTAGTTTCGGCTTGTCTTTTTCGTCGGAGACTGCGGCGGCCATCTCCAGATACAACTCGCCGTTGGCGCGGTCGCCGAGCTTGAGATAGCACATGGCCATGTCCTGCTCGATGGAGGCGTCGCCCGGCTGGCGGTCGAGTCCCTGGCGCAATTGATCGAGACTTTCGGCGTATTTTCCCTCGTCATAGAGCCGGTGCGCCTCGCTCAACAAAGAGAGCGCTTCCTGCTTTTGCTGATCGTTGATGCGCTGGATGGCATCCAGGGCTTCGTTGGTGGGCAACACCGCTTCCGCGTCAATGTATTTGTCTTTGGCTTCGGCGAGCTTGCCCTGGCCCTCGAGGGCCTTGCCTTGCGCAATGAGCTGTTTGGCGTTGGATTCGAGCTGCTTCTTGTCGGGCTGGCTGCTCTCAGCGAGCGTCCACACCGCAAACGCGACGGCCAGAATCCCGCAAAACCCAAGGATCCACGGTCGTGTCATTTCCACCTCCGGGGAGGAACGATCCGGCGTTCCGCAGGATCGAAAGAATTGCCAGGAGAGGCAGTGGGTTGGCCCGGGGTATGGCGCTACTCTACACCAGAAAGAGGTGCGCGGGGCACGAAATCAGGCGGCGTTTCGGGAAATTCCGGCATCCCCATTCCCCGCGGAGCGGGGCTTTTTTTTTGAGGGGCGGGCGGCCGCAGACATACCTGGTGGTACACCAGCCGCGGAATGACTGAGGCGTAATCGGACGCCGTGCCCGTCCCCCGCTTGGAGCGGATGCGCGCTTCTCAAGGACGTTAGTCTTAACCCTCTGCGGCAATTTCGAAGGCCTCCCGCGCGGCCGCGATCGTGGCCTGCACATCCGCCTCAGTGTGGGCGTACGACAGGAATGCGGCTTCGAACTGCGAGGGAGGCAGCCACACGCCGCGCTCCAGCATGGCGCGATGAAAACGCCCGAAGGCCGCGGTGTCGGCTTTGGCGGCGTCGGTGTAATTGCGCACCGGCCCGGGCGTAAAAAACCACGTCCACATGGAGCCTGCGCCGTTGTAACAGAGAACGACCTTGTTGCGCGCTTGCTCCTCTACCCCCGTTATCACCGCCTGCGCCAGCTTTTGCATCTTCGGATACACCTCGTCCTTGTGCTCCTGCAAATAGCCGATGGTCGCCAGCCCTGCGGCCATGGCGAGGGGATTGCCGCTCAGCGTGCCCGCCTGGTAGACGGGCCCCAGCGGCGCCAGAAGATCCATGAAACGGCCTTTCCCGCCGAAGGCGCCCACCGGCAGGCCGCCGCCGATAATCTTGCCCAGCGT
>JASHUF010000470.1 GCA_030040175.1 Acidobacteriaceae bacterium | reverse complement strand
GAGATCTGTTTCGGTTCCACTTCCACAGCCACGGGTTCCTGGCCGGAGCCGTAAAGCACGGCGGGAATCTTGCCGGCGGCGCGCACGCGGCGCGCGGCGTTCTTGTTGAATTTGCCCTTGCGGGGTGTGGCGACGACGACTTCAGACATTTCCTTTTCTCGTTTCTTCGGGCACGGAATGCAGCTTCTAGCTTTTAGCTCCTAGCTGCTAGCCAGCTTGTTCTGCTGCGGGCTGTTTTGTTCCGCTCCCTTTGTGAAGCAGCTTCTAGCTCTTAGCTTCTAGCTCCTAGCTGCGGGTTGCTGTTGCACGACGCCTTGAATCTCCGAGTTCGTCGCGGTTCCGCTGCCGCGCTCAATTGCGAATGCCGATCTCCCGTTGAATGAGCTAGAAGCTAAGAGCTAGCAGCTAGAAGCTCAGTTAAACAGCGTGCTCACACTCGTTTCCATGTGAATGCTCTCGATAGCCGCGCCCAGCAGGCCGGCGATGGAGAGCACCTTGATCTTCTGCAGCTTTTGTCCCGCCTCGCGCAGCGGGATGGTATCCGTGACCACGAGCTGCTCGAGGCGCGATGCGGCGATGCGGTCGGTGGCCGGGCCCGAAAGCACAGCATGGCTGGCGCAGGCGTGCACGCTGGTCGCTCCGGCTTCGAGAAGCGCGTCCACAGTCTTGACCAGGGTGCCGGCGGTGTCGATGATGTCGTCGAGGATGAGGCAGACTTTGCCCCTCACGTCGCCCACGACGTTCATCACCTCGGCCACGTTGATGTCGGTGCGGCGCTTGTCCACAAAGGCCAGCGGCGCGCCCATCTTCTGCGCGAAGAAGCGCGCCCGCTCGATGCCGCCCGGATCGGGCGAAACCACCATCAGGTTGGGCAGGTTCAGCTCGCGGAAGTAGCTCACCAGCACCGGGCTGGCATAGAGGTGATCGACGGGAATGTTGAAGAAGCCCTGGATCTGGGCGGCGTGCAGATCGACGAACAGCGCGCGATTGGCGCCTGCCGTGGTAAGCAGGTCGGCCACCAGCTTGGCGCTGATGGCCACGCGCGGGCGGTCCTTGCGGTCCTGGCGGGCGTAGCCGTAGTAGGGCACCACCACCGTGATCCGGGCCGCCGAGGCCCGTTTGAGCGCATCGATCATCACCAATAACTCCACCAGGTGCTGATCCACCGGAAAGCAGGTGGGCTGCACCACGAAGACATCCACGCCGCGCACGTTCTCAAGAAGCTGGAAGAACACCTCGCCGTCGGCAAAGCGCTGCAATTTGGTTTCGCCTACCTTCACCCCGATGTGTTCGCCGATCTTGCGCGCAAGCTCGGGATTGGCCGTCCCGGAGAAGAGCTTGAAGCGCTTGTCCTCACCCAGGTTGCGGGTGCGCTTGCGTTCCGGGGCCGGTTTGGCGTCCCGAGCCGGCGCCGGCTCTTTCTGTCCGCCCTCGCGGGGCTTGGCCGGTTCGTTGCCTTTCGGCTTGTTCTCGTCCATTACCAGGGTTTCGGCTTCCATTTGAAAATCACCTCCATGCTGGTTGGCTATGGCTGCGTTTCGTTAAATGCAAGCTCCTAGCTTCTAGCCGCTCGCTCCGAGCTTCGTCGTTCTGGGCGCCACCAAATCTGGCTCTCCCAACGAAAAGCTAGAAGCTAGTAGCTAACAGCTAGTAGCTGCTTTCCTGGCTGGGCGACCAGGATTCGAACCTGGATAAATGCCTCCAAAGGGCATTGTCCTACCATTGAACGATCGCCCAAATTCCTGAGCCGCAGGCGAGTTTCTATCGCCCGGCGGCACACTGTCAACGGCTACGCAAGCATGTTCTGCCAATACCCGGCACGGGGCAGGGTGCGCGTCACCGTGACGCTGCGCACCTTGAGTTTCCGGGCCGGTTGGCCGAGCCGGCTTTGCGCCGCTAAAGCATCTCCGCGGGTCCGGTACAACCCGTAGAGCGCCGAGCCGGACCCCGAGAGCGAGGCGTAGAGAGCTGCCTCCGGCGTGCCTTCACCAGCAAGGATGCGCTTGATTTCGCAAAGGGAGGGATGCTCGCGGAACACGACTCGTTCAAAGTCGTTTTCCATCCAGCTCGTGATCCCGGTGCGGACAAGCGCGAACCCTGGCGGTTCGGCGAGGTCATTCCCCCTCAATTGGTTCTGGGGAATGACACCGGAGGAGCCCGGCTCTTGCCCGTTCTCCGGGACATTAATCCCGAAGGCGCTCAAATAAGCACGGCTCAACTTCCTTAGTTTATCGGCACTGGCCTCGGCGGTCAAACCCTCGCGGGCGCAGAGGGAGTCCCAGTCGCGAAAGGCCTGCGGAGTGGAGACGCCGGTCTCCGGGACGGCGACGACGCACCAGACAGGCTCGAGATCAGGGAGCGGGAGAACGGACTGGCCGCGGTCGACGCCGAGGACTGTCCCGCCAATCAAAAAAAGTGGCACGTCGGAGCCGACGCGCGCCGCAATCTCAAGCCGCCTTGCGCCCCAGTCACGCCGCTGGGTGCCCCATCCTTCGGGCGCTTTTTGCCCGAAGGGTGGGAAAGCACGACCCTCGTCTGCGATCCCCAACTCTGCCTCGAGTCCCACCAGCGCGGCCACCGCGTTGGCCGAGCCCGCGCCCAGCCCGCCCTGCACCGGCAGGCGCTTCTCTATGTGGAGAACAACCTCGGCCTTGACTCCCATCTCCTCCAAAACCAGGGAAATAATCTTCCAGGCGGTGTTGCGTTCGTCCGTGGGGACGTCGGGATGGTTGGTCGTGATCGTGATGGCCGCCGAACCTGACCGACGGGCAGTGACGGCGACCAGGTCGTGCATCTCGAGGGTCTGGTAGACGGTGACCAGGGAGTGAAAGCCGTCCGCGCGCGGCGCGCCGATGCCCAGGCCGAGGTTGATCTTGGCATGGGAGCGGACGGTGGTGGGCATACCCCCATTCTAGAAGGCGCAAAACCGCAGCCAATGCCCCTGTGAACAACTCGACCTTGGCCCCAGGCCCGGAATGGAGGCCGGAACTTTCCGGGCGCCGTTTGCGTACGCTATCCCTGAGGCGAACAGGAGCGTCTATGCACTTCCTGGTCTTCGGTATCGGATTCTATTTTCTCCCCGCCATCATCGCCGCTCTGCGGCACACGCACAACGCGGCCGGCATTGTGCTGCTCAACGTTTTCCTGGGCTGGACCTGCGTGGGCTGGTTCGTGGCGCTGCTCCTGGCCCTCTGCTCCGCGCCCAGCTGGGCCTATTATTACCGCCGCGGCTGGTAAGGGGTTCGCGAGACAACATGCCCTGAGGGCTGAGGCGCTTTGATTTTTGGTGCCGGAAGGCCCGATAGTGGCTGGGCTCGCATCGAGCGGCCAGAACAGGCTGCGGAAAAGCATCCAGGGAAGGGCTTTGTAACCAGGGCGCGGCTTCAGCCGGGCCAATAGAGCCGAGCCGCAGCGATCGGCAGACGAAATCTGCTAGCGTGGATGGCGATTCCAATTTGCACTGCATGCCGCCCCAAGCCCCTCCATCTGCTCAAAGTCGAGGCGCGACAAAGCGCGCATGGGCGCTTCGCGACTGGGTTGCCGCGCTCGCGCTCGCCCTGGGCACTGCGGCCACCATTCTCTGGCAGAACGCGCACATCCTAGTGCTGTGGGACTGCAGTTACGTGCTCGACAGCGCCGTGCGCATGGCCGAAGGGCAGATGCCCTATCGCGACTTTCCCTTCGCGCATGCGCCGCTCACGTTTCTCCTGCAGGCGGCCATCATCCGGCTCTTC
>JASHUF010000469.1 GCA_030040175.1 Acidobacteriaceae bacterium | reverse complement strand
GCCGGAGTATATGCGCCTCGCCGTCGAAACGCTCACCGTGGGCGCCGCGGGCACGCAGAATATGCTCGAACTCGCTTTCAGACGCCAGGCGGGCTTTCTGCACGCCTCCACTTCGGAGTGCTACGGCGATCCGCTCGAGCATCCGCAATCGGAGGACTACTGGGGCAACGTGAATCCCGTTGGCCCGCGCTCGGTTTACGACGAGGCCAAGCGCTACGCCGAGGCGCTGATCATGGCCTATCACCGCACCCGGCAGGTCAACACCCATCTCGCCCGCATCTTCAACACCTACGGTCCTCGTCTTGCTCCCAGCGACGGGCGCGTCATTTCCAATTTCATGATGCAGGCCCTGCGCGGCGAGCCGCTCACCATCTACGGCGACGGCAATCAGACGCGCAGCTTCTGCTTCGTTGACGACCTGATCGACGGCATCATGCGGCTGTCGCGTTCCGGCGTCCACCTGCCGGTGAACGTCGGCAATCCCAACGAGTTCACCATTCTCGAGTGCGCGCAGACTGTTCTCGAGGTCACCGGATCGAAGAGCCAACTCTGTTTCGAGGCGCTGCCCGAGGACGACCCCATTCGCCGCCGCCCGGACATCACCCGCGCGCGCAAGCTGCTCGGCTGGGAGCCCAAGGTCGAGCTCAAAGAGGGCCTCACCCGTTCACTCGATTTTTTCCGCGGCAAACTCGCTTTCACGCCGTGAAAGCGTGAGTTCCCGGCAGAAGGCCATCCTCAAACGCGCGTCGCACCCCGGCGGCTCGCTGCGGCCCTTTGAAGTTCTGTTCGGTCCACTTCCATTGAGCCCAACGCCACCGGAACCCAGGTCATCGCCAGCCGCTTCCATTGAGCCCGCGAAGCGCGCCCAAAAATGGCAGCCTCAGGCGCAAGCCCGGGGACACGTTCACGCCGTAGATTCCAAGCCCCCGCACGGAGGCCAAAGAACCTTCCCTCCTTGCGCCTGGCCGGCTCGTCCCTTCCCGGGCGATACGCTATATTGTCCAATGGAGCAGAAACGCCGCCGGCCCTTGCCGCAAACCTTCGCGACCTGCGTGCCGGCCCAGGGGAGATGAAAACTGCGTGAGACAGGCAGCCAGGTTCGCTGGAGTATTCTTAGGTTTTGCACTAGCACTTTCCGTTGTTGCGCAAGGAGAAGTGAAGATGGCGATTTGGGGGCACACGGCGGATGGCACGGCTGTCCCGATTTACACCCTCACCAGCGGGCAGGTGGAAGTTCGGGTGATGGCGTATGGTGCGCATCTGGTAAGTGTGAGGGCGCCCGACCGCAACGGCAAGATGGCGGATGTTGCGCTGGGCTTTGACAAGCTGGACGATTATCTCAAGGTGCCGAATCCTTATCTCGGCGCGATTGTCGGCCGTTACGGCAACCGCATCGCCCGCGGCCAATTTACCCTCGACGGCAAGACCTACCAGATTCCCGTGAACAACGGCCCCAATGCGCTGCACGGCGGACCGAAGGGCTTCGACCGGTACGTCTGGCAGTCGCAGGAAGTACCCGGCGGTGTCGAGTTCACCCACGTCAGCCCCGACGGCGACATGGGATTTCCCGGCACGCTCACCGCGCACGTCAAATACACCCTCACTGGAAACACCCTGCGCATCGACTACTCCGCCACCACCGACAGGGACACGGTGCTCAACCTCACGAATCACGCTTACTTCAACCTGAACGGAGACGATCAGGGCACCATCCTCAACCTGAAAATGCAACTCGACGCGGACAAATTCACGCCCGTTGACGCAGGCCTCATTCCCACCGGCGAGCTGGCGCCCGTTGCCGGCACGCCGCTCGACTTCCGCAAGCCGGAGATCATCGGCGCGCGCATTGACGATAACAACGAGCAGATGAAACTGGCCGGCGGCTACGATTTCAACTTCGTGGTCAACGGCACGCCGGGCACGCTGCGCCCCGCGGCCACCGTCGTCGATCCTGAGAACGGCCGCAAATTGACCGTCGAAACCACTCAGCCCGGCGTCCAGTTTTACACCGGAAACTTTCTCGATGGCACCTTTACCGGGCGCCACGGCGTGCAGTACACCAAGCACATGGGCTTCTGCCTGGAGACGCAGCACTTTCCCGATTCGCCCAACCGCCCCGACTTCCCTTCGACCGAACTCAAGCCCGGCCACACCTTCCACTCCACCACCACCTTCACCTTCAGCGTGGTGAAGTGACCGGCCATACGTGTGCGAAGCAAGCTGGCGCGAATATTAACCCGGTTCGCCATGGGCTGCGTGATCGGGATATCGCTTATCCTGCTCGGGCCAACGATCTCAGGCCTGCTCTGGCGCGCTTCGCACGCGCATTCGGTTTCCTTCGACGGATACCAAATCGCGGTCCCTTTCCCCTTCCTGCTGCGTGCGCAGCGGGACGGAATGCAGCTGCTCCGGCTCAGGCCCGCTTGGGCGTGGCCCTTTTATCGCGGTGAGTCCATCCTCATCACCAGAAATCAGCGGCACAATAACGTGGAGAGATGGCGCGCCGATGCGGAGTCCGCGGTCGAGGGGCAGGGATCGACCGGCGTCAACGCCTTCGATCTGCAATTTGCCGGCTCACCCGTCCGGTGCATTCAAACCGCGCAGCATGGCGGGCAGGTGCAAACATCCATCGTCTGCGTCAACAACGGCGACCTGATTCTCCAGTACTTCGGAGACGACCGGGGTGTCTCGGGCTTCCGCCAGTTCCTGAACAACGGCATCCGCCCCGCAAACCCATAAGGGGGTGCGCATCCGAAACGCGATCAGGGCTCCCAGGGACAGGTCCTCGTCCGTGGGTTGACTGAGCGAGCAGGGTGGGGAAGCAGGAGTACGCATCCATCCTTTCAGCTCTCGCGTCCCTTCCTGAACCACCGCAATCCTTCACTCGTCCCCGCACGCGGCTTGTACTCGCAGCCCACCCACCCGGCGTAGCCCAGCTCATCTATCCGGTCGAAGAGGAATTCGTAGTTCACCTCGCCCGTGTCCGGCTCGTGCCGGTCGGGGACGCCGGCAATCTGGAAGTGGCTCACGCGCGTCGTTTCCGGGTTGGCCAGGTACTTCCGGATCTTCACGGCCAGGTCGCCTTCGGCCACCTGGCAGTGGAACAGGTCCATCAGGATTTTGAGATTCGGCGCTTCGATCTCTTCCGCAAGCGCGTGCGCCTCGGCCTGCAGCTCTAAAAAATAGCCGGGAACGTTGCGCGCGGCAATGGGCTCGATCAGTACTTCTAGGTTTTGGCGCGCCGCCTTCTCCGCCGCCCACGCAAGATTCGCTAGATATGTGGCCCGCATGCGCGCGCGATCGGCTCCCGCCGGAGCCACTCCGGCCATGCAGTGAATCCGCGGGCACGCAAGCGCCTGCGCGTATTCGAGGGCGCGCTCGAACCCTTCACGAAATTCCGCTTCGCGCCCGGGCAGCGCCGTGATGCCGCGCTCGCCCGCCTGCCAGTCTCCCGGAGGGGCGTTGAAAAGCACCTGGCGCAATCCATTCTCCCTGAGGCGCGCGGCGATCGTTTCCGCCGGATGCTCGTACGGAAACAAAAACTCGACCGCACCAAACCCGTCCTGCGCAGCCGCGCGAAAGCGCTCGAGAAACCCGTACTCGTTGTACAGCATGGTCAGGTTGGCGGCGAATTGCGGCATGCACGCGACTCCTCGAAAAAGATGGATTAGGAAACCGGCGGCTACTTCGAGTGCATCCTCAGCTCATCCAGCACCCGCTTCAGGTCGTCGAGCTTCTGCCCGGCCTCGCCCAGCTTGCCCTCAGAGGTGAGCCGCTGGTAATCGTCAAAGTCGCGCGAAGCCTGGCTGACGAGCGCGTTGACGTCTGCGCCCGCAGCCTGAATCGCCGTCGCGCCTGCCGCCTGCGCCGCCGCGGGAGCTGCCGGAGCCTGCACCGTTTCTGTTGTTAAGGAGGAGGACCCTGACCCGAACAGCGCCGCCAATGCCGTGGCGAAGTTCGGTCCGTAGGCCAGCCGGTCCTCGAGCGCCAGTACCACCAGCCGCAGCTCCGGCATGGGGCTGCGCTCGGCCTGGAGGAAAATCGGCTCGGCATAAAGCAGCGCCTTGCCGCACGGAATCACCAGCAAACTGCCGCGGCGCACGTGCGAACCCTGCTGGTTCCAGAGCGTCAGTTGCCCGCTCAGTTGCGCGTTCTGGTCGATGCGCGCTTCGATCTGCTGCGGCCCATCCACCAGCCGCGTCTTGGGAAAATCGAAGACCACCGCGGTGCCGTAGTGCGCGCCGTCGCTCCGTGCCGCAATCCAGCCGATCATGTTGTTG
>JASHUF010000468.1 GCA_030040175.1 Acidobacteriaceae bacterium | reverse complement strand
GGGTTGATGCGCACACCCATGCCGTTCAGCTTGCTGCGCGCCACGCGCGCCTCCGGCGTTTGCGGATGGCGCCCGATGAGCTCGCGCAGCTCGTGGATGCCGGCGTCGCGCTTGTTTTCAGCCAGCAGCGCCAGGCCCTTGTGCAGTTGCGCCGCGGGCGCCTTGGCGTTGCCCGCGAACCCCTCGAGCACGGCGTTGTAGGCGTTGATGGCCTTGGCGTAGTCCTGCTGCTGGTACGAGATCTCGCCCAGGTAGAACTGCGACGTCCCGGCGAGGTCGTCGAGCGGATAATAGTGCACCACATCGCCGAACTCCTGCGCGGCCAGCGGATAGCGCGCGGCGTTGTAGTCGCGCAGCGCGGCCTCGAAGGTCTCCTGCAGCGGCGGGGCCTGAACCGCAGCCGGCGCGGGCGCAGCGGACATGGGTCCGCCGGGCATGGCGCCGGGCTGCTGCGCCCCTCCGGGTTGGCCAGCGTCGCCTCCGGGCGTTCCCGGCGCACCGCCCGCGGGCGTTGTGCCCGGCGGGGGCTGCTGCATATTCTGCAGCTGCGTCTGCAGGTCCTGGACGGTCTTGTCGAGTTTGGCGATGCGCGACTTGAGCTCGTCGACCGAGTCGTTGAGCGACTGCACCTGGCCCGATGCCGCATCGAGCTTGCCGTTTAAGTTGTCGTTCGCGGTGTTGAGCTTCTGCTCGAGGTCATTCATGGCCGCGGTGGTCTTGCCCGCGGCGTCGGCAGTCTGCTGCGCCAGGTTCTGGATGACGGTGAAGCGCTGGTCGAGCGTGGACTGCAGCCTCTGCACCATGTCGAGAAGTTGCTGCACCTGGGTTTGCAGCTCGACGATTTCCTTCGAGACCGCGTGCGCGGGCACGCCTGCCGAACCGAAGAAAAAGAGCACGGCCGCGAAGCTCAGAAGACGATTGCGAAGTGTGCGCGGTGTTTGCATACATCACCTGTCAAAAGAAGCGGTGCGGAGAGAAGGCACTCTGCCGCGCCATCTGAGCGGCGCCTCGCGCGGGGAGACGCGAGCCGCCGCCGATGAGCTTTCCGTTACTGCTGATCGATGGAGAAGCCGGCGCGCCGGTTCAACTGCCAGCACTGCTCGTTGGACTCGGTGCAGAACGGCTTTTCCTTGCCGTAGCTGATGACGCGAATGCGGCTGGCCGCCACGCCGGCCGTGACCAGCGCGTTTTTGGCCGCAGTGGCGCGATTCTGGCCCAACGCCAGGTTGTACTCGTCCGATCCGCGCTCGTCGCAGTAACCGCCGATGACGACCTTGATGCCGGGGTGCTGGATGAGGTAGTTGGCGTCGTTCGAGAGCGTAGCCTGGGCGTCCGAGCGCAGATCGTAGGTGTCGTAGTCGAAGAAGATGTCCTGTACGTGCGCCTTGAAGTCTTCCTCCGCGCTCATGGAGTTCGCCGGCACGCTCACTGCCACCGGGGCGTTCACCGTGACCACCGCGGAAGCGTCGGCGGTGCCTCCGTCGCCGCGCGCCACCAGATGATAGGTGGTGGTCTGCGCAGGCGTAACGGTTTTGACTCCGACGCTGGGTACCTCGCCGATGCCGTCGATGGAGACGGTGTTTGCGTCCGTGGTGTGCCAGCTCAGCGTAACCTGATCGCCGGCGTTGATGACCGTCGGATTGGCCGTGAGCTCGGCCGTGGGCGCGGCCGCGGTTGCCGGCGGCGCGGTGGACCCAGAGGGCGGAGCCGGCGGTTTCTTTTTGCAGCCGGAAAAGGCAGTCAAGGCAGCAAGCAGTGCAACAGGAACAAGAATTTGAGAGCGTAATTTCAAGAGATTACTCCTTCCGCAAAGGGGGATGAATCCACATGGGAACCCGAGCGCGCGACTGCCGCTCCTTTCTGCCGCACCTCCCGTGCCCAACGAGAGTTTTCCGGCGCAGAAAGGGCCGTAACGGGGCACGGCGCTCGCTCGCCCATGAGGAGATTGAGGTTGAAGTTCGGCCGGCGCAAGCAAACAAGCCTGAGACCGCCCGGCCGCGGCACCGATCCATCTTCGTTCCCGTGTTCGCTTCAGTGCGCGCTGCAATGGGGTGTCCCGGGGAAAAACCGGCGCCGGCTTGAGGCAACAAGAAAATGATAGAACAACCGGCCCGCTCGCCGGCCACGCCGCGCGCAAGGGGAACCTCGATGAGAAATGCGGGCGTCACTTCCAGCTCCAGTTGGGCATGGAGTTGTTGCCGGTGTGCGTGAGCTGGCGCTGCTGGGTTCCATCGGCCAGCATGGACCAGATTTGCGTGTGCCCGGCGACCTGCCGCTCAAAGACGATATGGCGGCCGTCGGGCGACCACGACGGGCAATCGTTGGTTCCGGATTCGTGCGTCACCTGCAGCCAGTTCTTGCTGGCGATGTCCATCACATAGATGTCCTCTCCGCCGGGATCGCCGGGCCCGTATTTGCGGTTCCAGGCGAAGGTGAGCAGGCTGCCGTTCGGCGACCACGAGGGCGAGACTGCGTAGCCGCCGTCGGTCATGCGCTGGATATTGGTGCCGTCCTGATTCATGATGTAAATCTGCGGCTCTCCGGTGCGCCCGCCGGTAAAGGCGATTTGCCCGTTGGTCTTGGGATTCCAGGAGGGGGAAACGTCCGGACCCTTGAGCGAAGTAATGGGGTGCGCGTCGCCGCCGTTCTGGTTGGCGACCCAGATTTCGGAGTCGCCCGAGCGCGAAGAAGAGAACGCGACCTTGCCGCCGTCCGACGACCACGCCGGGGTTATGTTGCTGCCG
>JASHUF010000467.1 GCA_030040175.1 Acidobacteriaceae bacterium | reverse complement strand
CGGCGAGCAGTTTGTGCTGCGCGAAAGCTCTGGGCAGATTTACCGGCTCGACGATCCCAAAGACGCGCAGCCCTTCGAGGGCAAACCGGTGACCGTAACCGGGAAGCTCGACGCAGACGCCAGAACGATTCACGTCGAGCGGATCGCGCCGGCCACAGCCTGAGCGGGCTCGCAGCCGGTCTGATCCAGCCTTCATGCCTTCATGATCGGGCCTTCCTTCTTGAGTCCGCGCTCAAAAACCTGAGCAGGCACGCGGACGGTCCGCCTGCGGCGCCTGCACCGCTCTGTTTTTGTGCGAGCCGAAGGCTACGCTGTTCCTCTCGCGCGCCCGGCGCGCGTCATGGATGGAACGGGGATTGCGCGATGGCGCGAATCTCGGCGGCGACTGCGTCGTGGACGACCATCAGGCTGGTGCGCGCGGCAACGGTCTGCGGCGCTTGCTCGCCGGCTGCGTGCACCATCACCAGCGGGCGCTGATCCCACTCGCCTCCATGGGAGACGCGCTCGTCTTCGGCGCTCCAACCGGGCAGGGGACGCCACATCTGCGTGCGCCAGGAGTGATCGCCCTGCACGATGATCATGGTCGCGCCCCAGCGCGGCTGTTTTTCAAGGATGTCGAGCATCTGGCCGAGCAGCCGGTCGCTGTAGTCGAGCCCGTCGAGGTAGGAGCCTCCGCCATCGAATTGCGCGGTGCGGCGATTCCAGAAGGCAACCGGATGCGGCGCGGGAATGTGCAGGTAGATCACGTCCGCCTGGCTCGAGGAAAGCACCTCGAGTGCGTGCCGGCTGATGTCCCGAACGGAGTCGATATGGCTTTCGGAGGCCCAGCGCGCCTCGTCGTCCCAGGCGCGGCGCGGCCATACCGAGGTCTCGAGGAGAATGCGCAGCGGGAACCAGACATTTTCGGCGTAGCTGGCCTGGACCATGGTGGGCCCGCGATCCTGGTCGTCGTCGTCGCTCCAATAACACTGCGTGGCGACCTGCGCAAAGATGGGGCAATACGGAAGGTACCAGCCGATCACCGAAGTGGTCACGCCGGAGTGCTGGGCAAGCGCGAAGAGCGAGGCATGGGCGTCGAAGGTCTGCCAGCCGGGTGAATCGACCGTCTTGACGCGAAACCGATTGCCCGCCGTGTATTCGACATCGGTCACAATACGGCCCAGCATCAGGCCGGGAACGGCGCGCGTGGTTTTATAGGCGATGGGGATCACGTCGGTGTAGAGCGTGCTTTGGCTGCGCAGCCGGTCAAAGTTGGGCATCTGGAGCGAGGGGTCGCGGGTTTCGAAGACGTACTTGTACGAGAGCTCGTCAAAGAGAATCCACACCAGGCGCGGCCGGTTTGCGGGCGCGGCGGGGATGGGATGCGAAAAAGCCTGCGGGCCGGGCCGCCACAGCGCCGCACGCACGAGCTGGAAGGTCACAATCGCGGCGAAGACGGCGAAGCCGGCGAGCACGTTGCCGCCGAACGTGCTCAGCTTCGAGGCCGTCTTCGGATAACGCCGGATGAGGAACAGAAGCAGGGCGCACCAGAGCAGCGCGGCGGCGGCAATGGCCAGATGCGGGATGTCGAAGGGAATCACGTTGAGATTACGGAGGAAGAGCAGAACGGGCAGGACGCCCATCAGAAACCAGCGGACGCTTGGCCAGCCCTTGACTTCGCGCAGGCCCGCCATGAGCAGAGCAAAGACCACGCTGACAATGAGCATGTCGGTGAGGTGAGCGAGGGCAATGCGCGTGAGCGGAACGGCGACGCGCATGCGCGTATCGCCTGCCGCCGAGGTCATGTCGACGTAGTTAGGCAGGAGGACGATGGAGGCAAAGCCCCATGCCTGGGCGATCCGCCGCATCATGCCGGGCCGGCTCCGGGGGCGGGGCGATCCGCGTTTTCGCCGCCACGGTGGCGCTCATAGAGCAGGAGAATCCGGCCGTTCTCAAGGGCACAGCGATCGACCTTCGAAAAAAACGGAGAGAATGCGCGGTTCAGGTCGTCTTCCGTCAGATGACCATAGAGCTCGTCTCGGCCGCGCAGCCACTCCTGAAACATGGGATCGGAGGGCGGCACCCACTCCACCACCAGCCAGCGGCGCGTGAGCGCGGCGCAGAGCTCGCCGATATGCGCGAGCGGCGCCTGCTCGCGCAGCAGGAGATGGTGGATCACCGCGAGCAGGAGCACGAGATCGAATTTGCCGGCCAGGCGGTCGAGAAGCGCGAGCTGTTCGCGATTGTTCCATCCCGCGGCCGGTGTGGGCCGCGCGATGTTCGCGACCAGCGCGGTGATCGGCTTGTGCTGTGCAAAAGCCGCGCGCCATAGACTCTCGAGGGCTGCAGTATCGCTGTCGAGGGCGACCACTTCCGCGCCGGCTTCGGCTGAAAGCAGCGAGTAGGTCCCGGTGTTGGCGCCCACGTCGAGCACGCGCGCCGGCCGGGGGCTCGCGGCATGGACGCGCGCAAGCACGCCGGAGACGAACTGGCGCTTGCGCTCGACGTCTGCCGGCTGGTAGTGGCTGGCCGACTGCTCGTACCCGCTCCACTCGCTTTTGGCCGCATTCCCTGCCATGGCACGAATCTGCCGGCCCAACCGCGCGAGGCGCTTCAAGAGGATGTGCGCGGCGAGCTCGGGATCGGCGGCAGACGGCTTGGGCTGCGGCTTTTTTGCCTTTCCGCTCTTGCCCTCGTACAGCGTGGCCAGCGTGACCACATCGAGGAGCGCTGGACTGAGACGGCGCCACGCGGGCAGGGCGCGATAGAGGGCTGCGGGCTCGTAGCCGTCGCGCCAGAACAACGTGGCTTCGAGCGGCCAGCCGAGATACCTCGCGGCAACCAGAGGCAGCAGAAAGGTGCGCACAAACTGGCCGTAGGCGAGCCAGACGGTGGAATGGGGATCGCGCTTCTCGAACGAGAGCACATCGACGAAGACGGGCCGGGGTCCCAGGAAGAGGACGTTCAGCGGGGTCGCGTCCTTAAGCATCCAGCCGGCGGCGATGGCTTTGCCGGCAATGCGCAAGGTGAGCTCGGCGGCCGCGCGCCACTGCGCCGGTGTCCACTCCCAGGGGTAAGAGATGGGATCGACTCGCGGATGGCGCAGCCAGAGCTCGCCCTCCTTGGCCTGAGGTATCGAGCCTGCGCCGGCGACTTCGCTCGCAATCAGATCACCTGCGCTCTCAAGCTGCTTGCGGAGCGGGGAGCGGAGAAAGTCGAGGGTTTCGTCAACGGCCGCGGGACGAATCCGGCGCAGCGCGCAATCCTCCTCGAGCAAAAGCTGCCCCGCGGGATCGCGAAAAGTGGGTTCGAAGTTCGAGGACGCCGCTGCCGGGTGAGGTTCGGATCGCGAGGGTTCAATCAGGCGGCACTCGAGATTGGTCACTGGAGCGGTGACCCCTCGCCGTCCTTGGAGACGGAAAGCTCCTGGGATTCCGGCTTGGCCGGTGCAGCGCGGTGAAACAGGGAGTAGATCTTCTTGCGCAGATACCAGCCCGCGGCCACGAGCGCGGACCCGACTGCCTGAATGGCCAGCAATCCGGTACCGGGATCGGCGTACGCATAGGCCGGCTGCTCAAAGAGCAGGGATGCGCCGAGGAGGATGAGAGCGAGAGGGAAAATCCGCAAAAACAGTCTCATGGTCGGAGATCAGCAACTCCCTCAATCTAAGAATTTTCCGGGTCGACGCGCCCCGCCTTTCCCGTCCGGGTCTGGTCCTATTGTAGACGTTGTTGGGCCTCCTGGAGTTTACGCTATCCTGCGCGCCTCTCGCGCCCCCGAGCGAGCGATCGGAGACAATCCTGCCTGGAGGACAAGAACAACCGTACTTTTGATTGTGCGCATAAAGCGGATTCGGGGTCCGTCCGGGCGCGGGCCTTTTACGTCTCACGATAGAGAGGAATAGCACCGGACAAATCCAGCTCGGGGAAAAAAAGGGCGTGCTGGCAGTGTGCGCGCGAAGGGCGTTTATAATCACTTCCTTGAGCTCCTACAGCAGGCGATTGAATCTGTTTTGAAGGGATCGATTTTGAAGGGCAGGCTTTGCACCGGCCGCGCACCGGAATCTGAACCGCTGAGAGTATGGGATGAGCCTGACAGCGATTTCCCCGTCAGCTGAAAAACCGAGATGGCGTCTGGCAGCGCGTGGGAACCTTCTGCGCCTGGATCATTCAGTCCAGCGCCTGCCATGGGTGCGTCTGGGACTCCTGACGGCGGCGGCGCTGGCCATTCACGGTTACAAGCTGGGCGTGGAAGACGGGGAAATTTATATTCCCGCGGCACGCAAGCTGCTTCATCCCGATCTCTACCCTTACGCGACGGAGCTCTTCGAGTCGCACGAACGGCTCTCGCTGTTCGCGCCCATCCTGGCCTGGACGGCGCGGCTGACGCACCTTTCGATGGACTGGACCGTATTTCTCTGGTACATCGCCACTCTGTTCCTGACGCTCAGTGCCTGCTGGATGCTGGCGGCGATCGGCTTCCGGTCACCGCGGGCGCGCTGGTGCGCGCTGCTGGCGATGACCACCATTCTGACGATGCCCGCCACCAACACCAGCCTGCTGCTCGTGGACCCGTACCTGACGGCGCGGTCGTTTTCAACGCCCCTTACGCTGTTCGCTCTGGTTGCGCTGATGCGGCGGCGATATGTCGTTGCGCTGCTGATCGCGCTGGCAGCGGCGGCCTTTCATCCGCTGATGGCGGCGTACCTGGTGTTTCTCGGGGTGGTGCTTGCAGGCGTCGTGCGATGGCAGCGCGCTGCCCCGGAGGTGCGAGCGGCGGGCATCTTTTTTGCCGCCGTGCCCGCGGGATTCCGATTTACCGCGGCGCAGGGCGCCTATCGCGAGGCGCTCTATTCGCGCGGCTTTTGCTTTCTTTCCACCTGGACGTGGTACCACTGGCTGGGACTGCTGGCGCCGCTCGCGTTTCTTTTCTGGTTTTCGCGGGGCCGGCTGCGTGGGACCACGCCTGAATTTGCGCGCCTGAGCCTGGTGCTGATTCCCTTCGGCTTGCTTTCGATCCTGGCGGGCGCGGCCATTGCCACCACGCACCGGCTGGATATGGTTGCGCGGCTGCAGCCGCTGCGCTGCTTTCACCTGATCACCTTCGTCTTCATGCTCTTCTTTGCCGGAGTGCTGGGCGAGTATCTGGCAGAGAAGCGCGCGTGGGTGATTCCCGCGCTGTGCCTGCCGCTGGCCGCGGGCATGTTCCTGGTGGCGCGCGCCACCTATCCCCTGAGTGCGCACATCGAGTGGCCGGGACGGGCGAGCAGTTCCAATGCGTGGGTGAACACGCTGCTCTGGGTGCGGCGGAATACGCCGCGCGATGCCATCTTTGCCGTCGATTCCGGATATTTTCTCGATCCGGATGTGGATGTGCATGGCTTTCGCGCCATCAGCGAGCGCTCTTCTCTCGCCGACTACTACAAGGACGCCGGGGTGGTGGTGGTTTTTCCCAAGCTGGCTGACGAGTGGAAGCAGATGAGCAGCGCCACGGCGGGATTGAATCGATTCAGCGTGCCGGAATTCACGCGGCTGGCGCACGAGTATCCGGTGACCTGGACCGTGATTCACGGGCCCGCGCCTGAAGCAATGGACTGCCCGTACGAGCAGAATGGCTACGCCGTTTGCCGCATTCCCGGTGCGCCGGGATTGCCGGCCCGCGTGCCGGAGATGAGGCGCGATGAAGCGTTACGGAATGGTGATCGGCCTCAAGCCGGAGGCTGAGGAGAAATACAAAAAGTATCACGCGGCGGTGTGGCCGGGCGTGCTGGCGGCGATCCGCGCGTGCAATATCCGCAACTACTCCATCTTTCTGCACCACCACACGCTCTTCGCGTATTTCGAGTACTACGGCAGCGACTACGCGGCGGACATGGCCAGGATGGCCGCGGACAAGACGACTCAAGAGTGGTGGGCCATCATGAACCCGATGCAGAGCCCATTGCCTGACCGCAAGCCGGGCGCCTGGTGGACGGAAATCGAAGAAGTATTTCACACGGATTGACTGATTCTCGGAGATGGGACGCGGTATGAGACGGGCGCGGCGACGGATTGTCTTGTCGGCAGCGGTGTTCGCGATTGCTGCGCTTGTTGTGTGGCGTCTTGTGTGGACGTCCCCAGGGACTACCTTGGCGCCAGGCCAGAAGATTGATTCGATTCTGATTCTGAAGAAGGACCACGTCCTTGAACTGCTGTCGAACGGCAAGGTGATCAGGAGCTACCGGGTTGCGATTGGCCGCGGAGGCCTGGCGCAGAAGCGGCGAGAAGGCGATGAGCTCACGCCTGAAGGGCATTACGTAATCGATGCGCGGAATTCACAGAGCCACTTTTATAAGGCCCTCCACATCTCCTATCCAAACGTAAGCGATCGCGAACGGGCGGCGGACCTCGGAGTTCCTCCCGGCGGAGCAATCATGATTCACGGATTGCCTAACGGACTTGGATGGCTTGGACCTGCTCAACGGCTCTATGACTGGACCTCCGGGTGCGTTGCCGTGACGGACTCGCAGATGGATGAAATCTGGAACGCCGTCCCCGTAGGCACGCCGGTTGAGATCAGACCGTGATGCGGCCGAATTTGGCATCCCCGCGCCTCTGCGAAAATAGGACCGATGCTTTCGCTCCAAAATGCGGGCAAGCGGTACGGGCCGCGGATTCTGTTCACTGAGGCGAACTGGCTCATCCGCAACCAGGAAAAAACCGCGCTGGTGGGCGCCAACGGAGCCGGCAAATCGACGTTGATGAAAGTTCTGGCCGGCCTGGAGACGCTCGACTACGGCGCGCTCGAGCGCACGCGCGGCATGAGCATCGGCTATCTGCCGCAGGAGGGCTTAGAGCTCTCGGGGCGCACGGTCTTTGAGGAGTGCCTGACGGTCTTCGACGATCTGCGCGCCATGGAGCGCGAATGCGAGCAGCTCGCCGGGCAACTGGCTGAGCTCGACCACGGCAGCGCCGAATACGAAGCGGCGGCGGAGCGCTACTCGATGCTGCACGAGCGGCTGCTGGCGCTCGATGGCTACGCGCTCGATGCGCAGGTGGGCAGCGTGCTGACGGGCCTCGGGTTCGGCAAAGCGGACTGGCCGCGGCTCACGGACGAGTTCTCCGGCGGATGGCAGATGCGCATTGCGCTGGCCAAGCTGCTCCTGTCAAAGCCAAATCTCCTACTGCTCGACGAGCCCACCAACCACTTGGACCTGGAAACGCGCAATTGGCTCGAGGACTATTTGAAGGACTATCCCTTCGGCTACGTGCTCATCTCGCACGACCGCTATTTTCTCGATGTGACCATCGACCGCACAGTGGAGATCTGGAACAAGCGGCTGACCATTTACCAGGGCAACTTCACCAAATACCTGGCGCAGAAAGAGGAGCGGCGCGCGCAGCTCGAGGCTGCGTACCGCAATCAGCGCGAGCAGATCGAGCACCTGGAGGCGTTCATCAACCGCTTCCGCTACCAGGCGACGAAGGCGAAGCAGGTGCAGTCGCGCATCAAGGAATTGGAAAAAATCGAGCGCATCGAGATTCCCGAAGAGGAGCCGGTGATTCACTTCGAATTTCCGCAGCCGCCGCCCTCGGGGCGCATGGTGGCGGAGGCCGAGGGACTCGCGAAGAGCTACGGCGAAAAGCGGGTGCTCGCGCATGCGCGCTTTTCCATCGAGCGCGGCGACCGCGTGGCGCTGGTGGGCGTGAATGGCGCCGGCAAGTCGACGCTGATCAAGCTGCTGACCGGCGCGGAGGCTCCGACGGCAGGGACGGTGAAGCTGGGGCACAACGTGGCGGCCGAATATTTTGCGCAGGATCAATACAAGGTGCTCGACGGCGAGGCGCGCATGCTCGACTCGATCAGCCGCGCGGCCGTCAAAGTGCCGGAAAGCGAATTGCGCTCGCTGCTCGGCTGCTTTCTTTTCAGCGGCGACGATGTGTTCAAGCCGCTGGGCGTGCTCTCGGGCGGTGAGCGCAACCGCTTTGCGCTGGCGCGCATTTTGGTTTCGCCCTCGAATTTTCTGCTCCTCGACGAGCCCACGAATCACCTCGACATGCGCGCCAAGGACGTATTGCTGGAGGCGCTCGCCGCCTTTACGGGCACGGTGATCTTCGTCTCCCACGACCGCTATTTCATTGACCGGCTGGCCACGCGCGTGCTCGAAGTGGAGAACGGCGCAGTGAACGCGTACGCCGGCAATTACGAGGATTATCTGCGCAGGAAAGAGGCGTTGGCCGCAAGAACCACACAGTCCACCGAGGAGGGTAGGACAAAGCGCGCTTCGCGTGAAAGCACAGCTTCAGCCGGCCCCAGAACAGACGCCAAAGCAGCTTTGTATCAGGGCGTGGCTTCAGCCACGCCGAACACGGCCCACAAACAAAATGGGGTTTCAGCCCCCGCGTCCTCCGCTTCGAACGCAACCATCCTCATCGAAGGCGGCTATGATGGCCCCGACAGGCCGGCGCAAAAAAGGAAAGCCCGCTTGAACCCCATCCGGCAGAAGCAGATGGAAGAGCGGTGCGCGTTTCTCGAGGAGGAGATTCCCCGTGTCGAATCGTCGATTGCGCATACCGAAGAGCAGCTCGCCGTGTATGTCTCCGCTGCGGAGACGGAACGGCTCACCCGGCTTGCCGAAGAGCTGCGCGAACAGGCGGCCGCGCTCACCACTGAGTGGGAAGAGCTGATGGGCCGGCTGGAAGCACGCTGAAGATCGCCGTAGTCATGCGCGCGCAATCGGTGGTACCGTTTTGCCGATGGATCAACCAAAGAAAAAATTGCCGGAATGGGGCCGGAAATGGCGGTGGCTCTGGTTCGCAATCGCGATCTTCGGGATTTTTGAGACCCCCGGTGCAATCTTGAGCGCAATCCGGCTCGTTCGGTCTGACCACCGGCTGGCATTGGTGCCACTCATTGCGTTCCCGATCCGGATTGGAATGATCCTCATGTTCCTATGGCTTTGGTGGGTCTATCGCCCCACGCGTAACTCGCCGCCCTCGCCGCCGAATGGGAAGAGCTGATGACGCAGCTGGAGGAACGGGCTGCGGCGGGATAATGCAAGCGGGG
>JASHUF010000466.1 GCA_030040175.1 Acidobacteriaceae bacterium | reverse complement strand
CCCAATCCGCTGGGTGCGGCTTTGACCAACCTCACCAGTTCCACCAATGGACAGGTCGCGCCGAGCAGCTGCTCCGGATACAGCCTGGACTCGGCGACGATTCCATTAGCCGACACTCTTCTCGCCTATCCGCAGTATTGCGGAGTAACCCAGGATGACGCGCCTCTGGGCCAATCCCTTTACAACAGCCTGCAGGTCACTTACAACCACCGCATCAGCAAGGGCCTCACCGCGCTGGTGTCCTACACCTACTCCAAGTTCCTGGATAACGTCGAGGGTAACAACGCCTGGTCGTACAACGGAGCGGCAAACTGGGCCGCCACGGCAAACTACTACAACATCGCCGGCGAAAAGAGCGTGGACGCGGGCGATATTCCGCAGGCGCTGGTTGCGAGCTACAGCTATCAACTGCCCATCGGGCGCGGCAAAGCAGTGGGTTCTAACATCAACCGTGCTGCGGATGCCGTGGTTGGAGGGTGGGAACTTTCAGGAATCCTGAGCCTCAAGGACGGAATTCCGCTGAGCGTCTTCGGAAACAATTGGAACTCCTACGGCGGCGATCCCAGGCCGGATATCGTTGGGAACATAAAACCGGCACATCAGACGATAAGCAGCACCGTGCCCAACTCCTGGGCCAGCATCGCAGGTTTCGCCTATGCGCCGTATGGCAGTTTCGGCACCGCCTCCCGCTACCTCTCCAATCTTCGCGGACCCCATTACACAAACTGGGACAGCGCTATTGAGAAGAACTGGGACTTCCGGGAGACGATGCGGGCTCAATTCCGCTTTGAGACCTTCAACTCCCTGAACCATCCAAACTTCTATGCTCCGGGGCCTGCGAATATGGAGCTGTATAGCCCCAGTAGTTTCGGGCTCATCACAACGGCGTTCCCCGGCAGAGTCGTCCAGTTTGCTGGCAAGTTCTACTGGTAATCCATTCGTGGCCCATTGCACCAAATTGCTGCTGGTTCTGCTGGCCGTATCGCTATCCGGATTCGGCCGGCAGCCGCAGGCACTCTCGCAAGCTTCCACACCGATCTCGGAGCAGCTGGAGCCGCTCCTCGCCCAGGCGAGGCAGGCGCAGGCTGCCGGCAACTACGCTGCAGCCGCGAAAGCTTACCGGAAGGCCGTGGAGTTGAGTCCGGAGGTTCCCGAGCTGTGGGCCAATCTCGGCCTGATGCAACAGGAAACCGGCAACTTTTCCGCCGCCTCCGGCAGCTTTGCGCAGGCGTACCGGCTCAATCCGTCTCTCTACGTCCCCAATCTCTTCCTCGGAATCGACTATGCACACTCCGGTGAACCTGTGAAAGCGATTCCGTTTCTCATCCGGGCGGAAGAGATCGACAAGGCCGATCCGCAGGCGCCGCTTGCGCTGGGGCGCGCCTATATCGCCGCCGGCAATTTCAACCGGGCGGCGCGGGAACTGGAGCGCGCGACGGTTCTCGATCCCCGGCTGGGCGCCGCGTGGTTCACGCTTGGCATTGCGCGCCTGAATCAGGTTGAGGCGGACGCGCGCACCGTTTCGGACGAGGACCCGCGCTCGCCGTTTGCCGGCGCGCTCTATGCCGAGTCGCTCTTCAAGCAGTCCCGGACCGGCGAAGCTGCCAGCCTTTACAAGACTCTGCTCGACGCGCTGCCTCAGCCGCCCTGCATCCGCTCAGAGCTCGGCTTTGCTTTGCTCCGCGAGCACGACGACTCCGGCGCCGCCGCTGCCTTTGCCTCTGAGCGATCGCTGCATCCGGGCTGCGGTCTTGCACTTCTCGGTCAGGCCCGGCTGGCGATCGACCGCGGCGACACGGGCGAGGCATCGGCCCTTCTGCTCGGGTTGTGGAATCGCGACCACGGATTCTTCTTGACGCAGGTGCCTCTGCTCCTTGAGGGCCTGCCGGCGGAAAAAGCTTCTGCGGCGCTCGCTTCTCTTGCCGGCCCAAGCAACGCCGGGCTGCCTGCCGAGGTGCGCAGCGCGCTGGTGCAGGCCATGACTCAGCCGGAACCGGCTTTGCCCCAGTCCGCTTCGCCTCCGGCTGACCAGACTGAATCGGCCCGCCCTTCCGGCCGCACCGCGGAACAGGATTACGCCGGGGGACATTTCGTGCAGTGCGAAGAACGGTTGAAGACCGATCCATCTCCATCGCCCGCCAGACTCCGCCTGCTGGCCGCCTGCGCTTATTTCACCGGAGACAACCAGCGGGCTGCCGATGCCGCAGCCGCCGATCGCGCCCTTGAGCCGCGCTCGCTCGAGGCGCTCTACTGGTCCATCAAGGCCGACGAGCGTCTCGCCTTCCAGTCCCTTGCCCGCTTTCAGCAATTGGAGCCGGACTCGGCGAGAAACCACGTCCTGCTCGCCGACATCTACCAGCAGCTCGAGCGATTCGACGACGCGCAGGCCGAGTATGAGAAGGCATTGGCGCTGGCTCCCGGCGATCTTGCAGCGACACTCGGCCTGGCTTCCGCCGATCTGAACAACGGCAATCCGGCCGCGGCCTTGGAGACTGCCCGGAAGGCTCAGGAGCGCAGCCCCGAGGATCCGGAGCTGAACCTTGTGATCGCAGAGGCCCTCATTGCCCAGCGCCAGTTCGGCGCCTCCGAGCCCTACCTCGTCAAGAGTCTCCGCGCCAAGCCGCAAATGCTGCCGCACATTCATGCCTTGATGGGCAAGGCCTATGCCGAAACCGGCAAAACTCAGGAGGCCATCGAGCAATTGAAACTCGGCGCCTCCAGCGACGCTGACGGAAACGTCCACTATCTGCTTTCGCGTCTCTACCGCCAGATCGGGGACACCAAGGACGCGACGGAGGCACTGAATGAGATGAAAAATATCAAACAGCAGCGCGAGACGCGCGGCGTGAAACGAGTCGAAGATCCTGACTTGTCGCCGCTGGAGTCGACGGGCAGCCGGGCATCCGTGCCGTAGCCGGCGCAACCTTTTTCTTGCTTTCTCTACAAATGGATTTCGTTCTGAATCGTATACAGGAGACCTCATGCGCCTTGTTTGCCTCTTTCTCGCCGCCGTTGTCCTGTCCAATTTCCCTGGCGCATGGGGGCAGTCACCACCGGCGCGCGATGCCGCCAATCCCTCGGCTGTTCCGCTTGCCGACGGCATCGAGGTTCGCTCCGGAAACATCTCCGAGCGCATCGTAGCCCTGCGCGATGACGTGCTCCGCATCCGCCTCTGGCGCGGCGAGAATCCTCCAGAAGACG
>JASHUF010000465.1 GCA_030040175.1 Acidobacteriaceae bacterium | reverse complement strand
TTGAGACCCACGGCCAGCTGCTCGCCGTTCAGGAGCGCGAGTGCGATGACCCCGATGACCCCGATGACGACCACGTCCAGTTCCCAGTGCTCATCACTGGCGCTGTTCTCATCCTGCGGGTGCGAGATCTCGCCGAGCACGAACTGATTACCGGGATCCGGTTTCCGCTGGCATTGGGCAACTCTGAGGCGGTCGGTATGTGCGAGACGCTCAAGGCCTGGTTCGCATGACCGAGCACGCCGGTACCCTTATCCAAGTCGAACGTCCCGCCGAGACCCACCAATGGGAACTGGTCCAGCGGCTCACGAACATCTACAACATGGCCAAGCAGGCCAAGGGCAACATGCTCAACGAGTGGAAGCGCAACTTCCGCTTGACCATGAACCGCACCAGCTCGGCCCTGCCGGCCGCTGCTGGCATCCGGGCCAACGAAGTGTTCCCAGTGATCGACTCGCGTATCGGATGGATGACCGACCAGGAGATCTCTTGCTCGATCACGCCGGCGGCGGATCCGTTCTCCATGTGGTTCGCGACACAGGACATCCTCGCCCAGCAGCTCGAGTGCGTCATCAACAGCGTGTACGTCACCGACCAGTGGTACGCCGAAGTGGTCAAAATGCTGTGGAACAGCGCCATGTACGGCTCGGGCTATCTCAAGGTCGGATGGGACCAGGGCCTCGAGAACGGCTACGGCCAGGTCGTGGTCAAGTCGACGTCGCCGTGGTGTCTCTATATCGACCCGTTCTGTGAGTCGCTGGACGACGCGGAGTTCATCATCGAGGTCCACACGATGTCTGAGGGCCAGATCGAGCGGCGCTACCCGACCGCGTCGATCCGCAAGATCCGCCGCGCGCTGACGTCGGGCGACACGTCGAAGGAACACGTCGCACCGACCCAGGAGCAGAACGTTCCCAAGCAGGGGTACCTCATCCCGATCGACGCCGGCCAGGGCCCGACGACATGGGGCCCGCCCGGCGGTGCGCCCCAGCCCTACTCTGAGCAGCCCTACCGCGCCGTCAACGTCTACGAGTGCTGGATCAAGGAGAACTGCATGGAGTGGATCACTCCGCCCGATCCCGCGCACGACCCCTACCCCGTCATTGTCAGCGAGTGGCGCGTGATCGTCCACTCGGGCGGCGAGATCCTTCTGGACGAGTACGCGCAGAATCTCTTTCACACGAACCGTCACCCCTACGTCCGCTATGTCGACGTCGAGACGGGCGAGCTGTGGGGATCGGCGCTGGTGCGCGACATCGGGCCCTGCCAGGTGGCGATGAACCGGCTCCTCTCGCTCCTGCAAAACAACATCGAGTACACGGGCAATCCGATCTTCGTCGGCGTGAAACACAGTGGCATGGACCGCTCGACATTCATCAACCGGCCCGGGCGGATCTACGACGTCGATGGCGGGCCCCAGGCCCAGAACGCCAAGCCCCAGTGGCTCAACCCACCCCAGATGCCCAACGTCATCATCCAGTTCCTCGAATGGTGGCGCGACGAGATCGAACGCCTGGCGGGCATGCAGGGCGGCCAGCGCGGGGAGATCCCCAGCGGTCGGGCGACCGACAAACAGGTCAGCGCGACCCAGGAGGCGGGGTTCATCCGGATCCGCTCGGCCCAGCGCAACCTCGAGCTCGCTCTGCGAAAGGCGTTCGAGCTGGTCGCCAATCTCATCATCATCAACTACGACGTGCCGAGGGTCGCGGCGATCGTCGGTCCCGAGGGAGAGATCAACAGCGTCAGGCTCGCGGCCAACCACTTCTACTGCCCGGGTCCTGACGGCCCGGCCCCGCTGCGCTTCGCCATGCTGGTCAACGCCGGGTCGTCCAAGCCGACCTCGCGGGCGGCGCGCATCCAAGAGGCGGTGCAGCTCCTCCAGCTCAAGGTGGTCGACCGCCAGTACGTCGCCCAGGCGTTCCGGGTGTCGCACTGGCAGGCCGTGCTCCAGCGGGTCCAAGAGCAGGAGAAGCAGGAGGCGATGCTCCAGGCCATCGCCGGGGGCGGCGACGGCGGTGGCCAGCCCAAGGGGCCGGGCACCGGCCACGCCCACGGGCCGAAAGCCATGGCGGCGTAGCTCGCGCGGTGTAGCCTCCGCGTCATGGGACAGCCCTACGCCGGTCACCCCGTCCACCAGCGCTGCGCGCTGGATCCCGAGATGTCGACGTCGGGCCGTGGCTCGATCCTCCCCGCGGAGCGGGCGAACATCACGGGCGGCGAGACCATCGTGGAGGACATGGCCGGTATCGCTGGCCGCAACGCGTTCGAGTTCGGCTCCGACTGCCAGAGCGACGCCGGGGGCGACCCGGCGAACAGCTCGGGCTCGGGAAGGACGGAGTAGGCGTCCCGGTGCCCTTCTCCTCGGAGAAGCAGAGGCGCTACCTCTGGTCGCAGCACCCCGACATCGCCGAGGCGTGGGCGCACGGTCGCTCCTCGGTGACGGGCCGCAAGGAGTCTGCGTCCCAGCGTGGCAAGCGCAAGAAGGGTCGGGGTCGCACGTCAGCTCGCAAATCTTCACGATCGGGAAGGGGGTGATTGGAGTATGAACGACCGCTTCCGCGGCAAGCGTGGCCACAAGCGCCACGGTCGCAAGGGCCGCTAGGCCCCAGAACAGCCGATCGCCAAGGATCGGATTTTGCGTGAGCACCCCTCGGTCAGAGCATGGTCCGGGGGGTGTCTCGCGTCGGCATCGCTGACAGCCGCATGCGGCTGGTGCTAACTTCCGCGAGCAACCACGCTCCTAGGGAGGCGCTCCATGGCCACCGATCAGAACCAAGTCCGCCCCGACTACGGACCCGTGCCCAAGGGCAAGGCCAACATCATGCGACAGGGCCAGACCGAGGCCGACTACCGCGGCCAGGACCCGATGGTGATGGGCGTTGCCGGCCAGGTCGTCCGGGACAACCCCGACCTCTAGATGCCCGGAGGCGGCAAGAGCAACGCACCGGCGAGTGTTG
>JASHUF010000464.1 GCA_030040175.1 Acidobacteriaceae bacterium | reverse complement strand
TCGCGGCGCTTGAGCATCTCGAAATAGTCGGGCGCGAGGTTCTGGATCAGGTCGTATTCGCCCCGCTCAAAGAGCCGGATCTCCTGCTCGGGATTTTCGAGGATATCGAGGCGCACGCCGGCGGCACGCGCGGGATCGGCTCCCGCCGCTGACGAGAAGTACGGATTGCGGCGGAGGCGCACGTACTGCGAGCGGCGATAGTCGGCAAGCACAAAGGGTCCGGCGGTGACGCGGGCTTCGCTGGGGCGCTTGGCCGGCTCGATGGCGATCTCGTCGAAAACTTTGCCGATGCCGATGACGCGTTGCGGCAGATGCACGATGACGGTGGAGGCATCGGGCGATTCCACGGTTACGCCGGCGGGCGAAAGGAATTCCTCGGCAACGGGCGCGCCGGTGGCGGGATCGAGCACGCGGCGGATGGACCAGGCGGCATCCTGCGCGGCAAGGCTGGAACCGTCGGAGAATCGGAGGTTCGGGCGCAGCTTGAAGGTGACCGTCTTTCCGTCTTCAGAAAGGCTCCAGCGCGCAGCCAGCTCCGGCTCGACTTGCTGCGTGAGACGATTGAAGCGCAGCAGGACGCCGGCAGTGAGATAGCGGACCGTCTCCGATTCCTGATCGTCCACTTTGGCGGGGTCGAAGGTTTTGGGGTCGTAGCCGATGGTCCAGACGAGTTCGCCGGGAAGACGCGGCGCAGCCTGCGCGGCGCAGGGGCGGGCAAACGCAGTTGCGAGCGCGACCGCAACGAAAAGGAAGAGACGGCGGCGAGAGAGACGCGTCATTTACGCCTCCACGGCGATGGCGTCGAGAAGAAGCAGAACCAGGACCAGCAAAGCCACGGGAAAGTAGGCCCAGCGCGTTGCCAAGAGCGTGGCCGAGTTGTCGAGATCGAGCAGCATGCCGCCCCACGAGGGCAGCGGCTCGCCGATGCCGAGACCGATGGCGCCGAGGTTGGCTTCGGCGATGACGAAGGCGGGAATCGAAACGAGAAATTGAGGCAGCAGCAGCGGGAGGAGGTTGGGCGTGACGCAGCGGACAAGCTGGATGCCGCGGAGGCCCGAGGCGCGCGCGTGCAGCATCCAATCGGCGCGGCGGAGGCTGAGCGCGCCGCGATGGACGGCGCGCGCGCACGCCGGCCAGCCGAGCGCGGCGAGGACGAGAAAGGTGATGATGGCCGAACTGGCCGGCGAGGCTGAGAGCGGCAAGGCCGAACGCACCATCATGAGCAGAAACATCCACGGCAGGGCCAGGAAAGCATCGCAGACAACCAGGCAGAGCGCGCCAGCAGGACGGGGCGCAAAGGCGGCGAGTGTGCCCATGCCGGCGGCAAGGGCGGTGGTGAGCGCGGAGGCGAGGAACGCGCCGGCCAGGCTGAGCAGAAGAGCGGCGGCCACGCGCACCAGGCGGTCGCGGCCAAGCGCATCCGTACCGGCGGGATGGCTGAGCGAGGCGCCGGCGAGCGGGGCCTGGCGATCCTGGCGGGAGTAGCTTGCACCGGGCCTGGCGACGATGACCGCGGAGGCAAGGATGAGTGCGGCAAGCAGCAACGCGGCGGCGAGCCTGAGTTTCATGCGCTCCTCCATACTTCCTGTTGGACATCCTGCCGGTCCGCGGAGACGCCGGCAAGGGTGACGCCGAGCGCCATGATCATGGTCACGGCGAGAAGCACGGGAAGATCGCGGTTGAGCGCGGCGTTCCAGGCCAGCTGGCCGAGGCCGGGCACGTTGAAGATCACTTCGACGGGAACCAGCGCGCTGAGCGCGGTGACGGCGGAGAGCGAGGCGAGGGCGGCGATCTGGGGCGCGAGAAGGGGGAGGATGTGCGCGGCGACGAGCCGGTGGGCGCGCACGCCCTGGGCGCGCGCATGCAGCAGATGGGGATCGAGCCAGGCTTTATGCAACGCATGATGCAGGAATTTGAAGTCGCGGGCCGCGAGCAGAAGCGCCATCACCAGCACCGGGCCCCCGCTGCCCACGAGCAGGCACACGGTGGCCATGGCCGCGGTGGGAATGGCGAGCAGAAGCGCCGCGGGCGCCTGCCCGAGCAAGGCAAGGGAGCGGTTGCGGATGGCGCTCGAAAGCAGCGAAGCCAACAGCGCCAGCGCCCAGGCGAGCGGAAGCGAGCGCAGCAAAAGCCCCCCGGTGACCGTGAGGCGCGGCGCGAGGAGTTCGCAGACGGGAACTCCGTACTGGCGCGAAAGCCCGGCATCGCCGTGCAGCCATCCGCCCGCTTCGGAGGCAAGAAGCCGCGGAAGCGAATGGCTGCGCGCCGCTTCAGCGGAGAGTTCGGCGCGGGCTGCGCCGCCGTAGCGCGCATCCATCTCGCGCGCATCGCTCAGGTAACCGGGGGCAAAGCGGACGAGGACGGTTGAGCCGAACAGAACGAGAAGAACGACGGCGAGCGTGCGGGCAAGCCATTTTGCCGCGGAGCGAGCCGTCCTCATAGCGTGTACGAGCCCTCAAGGGCAGAATGGGCCTCGGCTTTTCTTCGCTCCTCATAAAAGAGGTGCTTGCGCTGGATGAGCCGGCGCTGGGCTGCGCTGAGGAGCTCCTCGGCCGCGGAGCCGTCCCGCGGATAGACGGCGATGCCGGCGCAGAGCGAGACGTCGAACTCGATCTCGAGTTCCATGCAGGCGCGGTGAGCGGCCTGCTTGAGCGCCTGGAGGCGGATTTCTGCGGGAGAGGACTCGACGCCGGAATAGAGAAAAGCGAATTCGTCCCCGGCGGTGCGGGCCAGGGCTTCGCCATCGCCCAGGCAACGGCAAAATTCACGCGCCATCCCGCGCAAGAGGGCGTCGCCTGCAAAATGGCCGCAACGGTCGTTCACGCTCTTGAAGGAGTTGAGATCGCAGACGGCGAGGGCGAAGGATTGTGCGGAGGCTTGCGCTTTGGCGATCTCCGCATCCACGCGCGCGTAGAATTGCCGCGCGTTCATCAGCCCGGTGAGAGGATCGCTTGCGGCGTCGGCGCCGCGGGCGCGAACGCGAAAAGCGTCTTCGAGCGCGAGCGCGAGGCCGAAGCCGGCGGCCTGCAAGGCGCGGAGGTGATCGCGCGAAAAGGCGGCATCGCCGCTGGAGCAGAGGGTGAGGGCGCCGAGTACGGCCCCGCGGAGATCGAGAAGCGGAACCGAGAGCGCGGAGCTGTTGTTGGTAAACAACGTGCTGTCGCGGCGGAAGACCGGCTCAACCGCGGGATTGCCGTTGAAGATGGTCCGGCCGGTCTCAGCGACCCATCCGGACAGACCCTCACCGACGGGAATGGGCTCGCCGGAGAAGGCTTCTGCAAAGCGGCCGCCGGAATGGAGCAGGACCATGGAGTCTTCCTGCTTGCGATAGACCGCCAGCGAGTCATGCGGAATGAGCGGCTGAAGGAAGCGGGCGGCCATGGCGCTCAATTCGCGGGCGGTGAGCGAAGTTCCCAGGAGCCCGCTCAACTCGAACAGCAGCTTGGCCTCATGGGCGGCGGCGGCGACCCCTTCCAGCGCAGCCGCCGGCGGCGCGCTTTCCGGCGCCGAGGCCGGGGCTTTTCCCGGTTCCGGTTCGAATCCGTTGCCCGGCGCGGCGCCGCGTTCAATGAAGAGATCGGTCTTAAGCGGCTTCATGCCGCGATCGATCTCCTGCCGCGCCAGCTCTTCGAGCTGCGGATAGCGCGCTTCGAGCAGCCTGACGATGGCGGGATCGAACTGGATGCCGGCGCGCTTCTTGACGAATGCCATGGCTTCGTCCAGAGGCATGGCTTTGCGGTAAGGGCGGTCCGAGGCCAGTGCATCGAAACAATCGACGGCGGTAAGGATGCGCGCGCCGATGGGGATCTCTTCCCCCTTGAGTCCGTCGGGATAGCCGCTGCCGTCCCATGCCTCGTGGTGGCCGCGAACGATGGGAACGACCGGATAGGGGAAATTGATGCGTTCGAGAATGTCCGCGCCCACAACGGGATGAATTTTCATCTTCTCGAACTCTTCCGGCGTGAGCTTGCCGGGCTTGTTGATGATGTGCTCGGGAACGGCGAGCTTGCCGATGTCATGCAGAAACGCGGCGCTGGTAAGAGCCTGCATAAGGGGCTTGTCGAGACCCATCACCTTGCCCAGCTCGGTGACGTAGACGCGCACGCGCATCAGGTGGCGGTGCGTGCCGAGGTCCTTGGCCTCGACGGCCATGGCCAGCGCTTCAATGGTGCGCAGATGCAGGGCCTCGGTCTCCAGGGCGTGCCGCTCGCGGTCGCGCACAATCGCCATCTGCGCGCAGTAAGCGCGGTAGACGATATAGACCATGGGAATGAGCAGCAGAGAGGTGAGCCAGCCGTAGCGGTCGCCGATGAAGTTCGCCGACGCGGCGATGACGGCGCCGACGAGATAAAAGGGCGTGTACCAGAGATATTCCTGGCGCCACTTGGTCAGCGGCGATGTGTGCGAATCCCAGGCGAGGATGAGCGTGACGGGAGCCGAAGTGGCCACGAACAAAACCGTAGAGGCAACGGCGAGCGCCGGCGTAACCTCGCCGTTCAGCAGCTTGAGGCACCCCGTGTAAGTGAGGCAGGCAAGCACCGTGGCCGTGGTGACACTCGCCACGTTGAAGAGAATCTGAACCAGCGTAAACGGCTTGACCACGCGGAAGCGGCACTGGGCAACGACGCTCGAAACCGCCAGGATGACGGCCTGGAGCGGAGACATCTGCAGAATGCCGAGGAGAATGAAGGGAAAGTTGACCGACACGGTGCTCTCGGTCTTGGGCAGCGCTACCTTCATTCCCGAGCTGAGCAGGATGGCCAGCAGATACACAATGAAGTGCACCCACTCTACGGAGGCGTGGCCCGAGGTAAGGCTCAGGCTGGCCACGGCGCCAGCCACCACCAAGCACACGAGAGCCTTCACCCGAAACGTCATCGCGCGTGGTCAAGCTGCTGCTGCGGCAGGTGCACCCCTTCGTCGGCTCGCTGGCGGCCTGCCGGCCCAAACCCGGGCGATCTTGACCCACCTCCAGCCAATATGTTACCGACGTGCGTACTCCCGCCAAAATGCGTCTTTAGTGGCATGTCCGGGAAGGAGACGAGAGCCCGGCGACGCCCGCCGATGCGGGATCACGCGCCGCGGCCGGGGGGGTCAGGGCGATGCGTACAGGCGGTAACGGGTAAAGGTCACGTCGTTCAGGTATTCGAGGAGCGGCGACTCGGCCAAGCCGTTCTGGCGGTAAATTGCGTCGATCTCGGGGGCCGACCCGCCTGGCCAGAGGAGGGGCGCGCGATAGAGAGCCACGCGGCGGACGGGGCAATAGAAGACGCCTCCGCCGATGTTGACGGGGCCGAAGTCGACCTCGCGTTCGCGTTCCACGGCAGCTTCGTATCCGGGCTTGCCGTTGTATCCCGGCTCCTGCTCGTTCCAGCGGCGCACTTCGGTGAGGCGCAGGATGGCGCCGTTCGCCGGGTCCAGGGAAATCTCGCCTTGCGCCGCGACCGCTGCCGAAGGCTTCAACGGCACCAGCGCAGAATATTGAAAGACGGCGACGAAGCCGGACGCACCCCGTTCCCAGCGGCTCCAGGTCACTTTGCCCTCTGCGATGACCCTGGGAATCCACGCGAGCCCATGGCCGAAATCCTCCGTTGTGCTCACGCTGTTTTCGGGGCACTCGAATTCCCCTCCCTTTTCGCCGAGCGCGTGCAGCTCGAGGCCGTGGCGATAGACGACGGCGACATGGGTACGGTCGATGATGCTGAGGCGCCGGTAGCCGATCTTCGGCTCACCCGGACACTCCCAGTTCACTGCGGAGGGCGCGCGCCAAAGGTTGAGCGTAAAGACCTCGGTTTGCAACCGGCCGGAGATTACGGTTGCGGTCCCTTCGAAGCGCGTGGTCTCGCGCGCGGCCGTGAAGTTGGGCAAGTGATCGATGGCGCCGCTCACGAAAGCGCTTGCCTCGGCCAGAAGCGCGGCCTGCTCGGCAGTGGAGGGCACGGGATTCGAGGGAATTTCGTCCGCCGGCAGATCGAGAAATGCCGATTCGTCGGCGATGGCGAGCAGTGCTTCTTTCGATTGCGCTCCGGGCAGTTGCGCTTCAAGGCGCGCGAGCCGAAAAGCGCTCAGGCGCTGGGTGAGCTTCATATCGGAGATCTGTTTGGCGAGCCGCCCGTCCCACCGGTGGCGGACGTGGGCCAGAATCTGCGCGAGCTCGTCCACCGTTACTTCATGGGTAACGGAGGGCCGTCCCGCGGAGAGAGGCGCGGCGATTCCGGCCAGCATGACTGCGACTGCCCATTTCCGCATTCCAGCAGCCTCCCGCTGGTGAAGCGATTCCCAAGGGCATTGTAGGGAAGCGCGGACCGTTTGGCACGCGAGACGCCGTGGTTGGCGATTGGCCCGCGCAAGCATGCGCAGCCGCGGCGGCGCATGCAGCGCTGAGCGGGCGCGCCAGGATGCGCCCTGACAAAAAACCCCTGCGCTGAAAACGCGAGAACGCCTCATTACCGCGGCTCCAGATACTGAGGCGACGGCCGATAGCTCAACTGATAGCATGGAGGCATGCGGAGGTCGCGCATTCATGGGCACGCAACTTACAGGAACCGAATCCACGACGGACACACGCACCGGTGAGCAGATCTCGAGCATCACGCGCGAGACCAACTACGGTACCTGGCGATTCCAGAAGAGCTGGAAGCCGCTGTACATTGCCGACGCCGAGGGCTGCTGGTTTACTGACGGCGCGGGCCAGCGCTATCTCGACTTCAGCTCGCAACTGATGTGCGTGAACCTGGGACACAAGAATCCGCGCGTGGTCGAATCCATCGCCGAGCAGGCGCGCGAGCTTTGCTATGCGGGGCCCGGGTACGCCACGCGGGCGCGGGCGCGCCTCAGCGAAAAGCTGCACCAGGTGCTGCCCGCGGGGTTAACCAAATTTTTCTTTGCCACCAGCGGCACGGAAGCGAACGAGGCTGCCTTCAAGATTGCGCGCATGGTCACGGGCAAGACGAAGATCATCTCGCGCTACCGCTCCTATCACGGCTCGACGGCGGGCTCGATTGCGGCCACGGGCGATCCGCGGCGCTGGGCCATGGAGCCGGGCGGCAAAAGCGGCGGATTTGTGTTTGCGCCGGAGACCAACTGCTACGACTGCCCTATCAAGCACACCTATCCCGCATGCAACATTGCCTGCGCGGATTACATCGAGCACATGATCCGCAACGAGAGCGACGTGGCGGCCATCATCGTGGAACCGGTTGTGGGCACCAACGGCGTGCTCGTTCCTCCGCCCGAGTACCTGCCGCGCCTGCGCGAGATCTGCGACCGGCACGGCGTGCTGTTGATTGCCGACGAGGTGATGGCCGGCTGGGGACGCACGGGCAAGTGGTTTGCCGTGGACAACTGGGGCGTCAAGCCGGACATTCTGGTGACGGCCAAGGGCATCACCTCTGCGTACGTGCCCTTGGGCCTGTGCGCGACGACCAAAAAGATTGCCGATTACTTTGAAGATCATTATTTCTCGCACGGGCACACCTACGAGGCGCATCCGCTCACGCTGGGGCCCGCCGTGGCCACGATCGAAGAGATGCAGCGGCTGAAGCTCGTGGAGCGCGCGGCGGAACTCGAGCCTTACGTTCGCACCAAGCTCGAAGCGCTCAAGGCCAAGCATGTCTCCGTGGGCGACGTGCGCGGCCTCGGGTTGTTCTTCGGCGTGGAGCTGGTAAAGAACCGCGCCACCAAGCAGCTCTTCAATACCATGCGCGACAAAGTGGAGGGCAGACCGCTGGTAGTGGACCAGATCACCGCGAAGATGATGGCGCAGGGCGTGTCGATCCAGGCGTGGGTCTCGCACTTCGTCATTGCGCCGCCGCTGATTGTAACCAAGAATGAGCTGGACCTGGGAATCGCGGCGCTGGACGAGCACCTGGGCGTTGCCGACGCTCTCGTGGAATAAGAATGCAAACTTTGAAATTTTCAGCCCTGCTGCAGCAATCGGCGCACCTCACCGATTATCCACGGGGAGGGGTTTTCTAAACCCTCATCACTTCCGAATAAGCAAGAACAAGACCCATCGCCCCACCATCAATGCGATAAATCCGATCGTCGCCCACAAGAGCCAACCGGGAACGATATCCGCAATTCTCTGGAAGAAATAGAGAAAGGGGCGTCCTTCAATGAGTCTCGCGCCGAAGTCTATACGCCCCACGTCTACGTAAGATGAATCAGTCGTGCTTTCCAGTTTCCAAATTTTGCGGGAGCCGTCGGGCTCCCATCCGTATTCAAGGGTACATGGCTTTTCAATATCTAGCTCTATCCGATCGATCCGTTTCCCCGCCACTAACGCGCTGACTAAACTTTCGAAGAGTTCGTCGGTGACGAACACAACTGCGTCAAGCGCTGCACGTTGCGAAGGCCAAAAGGAGTCGCCCTTGACCGGCGGGACAAAGCACAAATTTCCAATCTTCGCATCTGACAGGCCGATCTTCTCGATATTCTCATGAGTTAAGGAGTTCCTCCGCTTCACCGAAATCTGAAGATCGCAAGATTTGCGCTTGCCGAAAATCGAGCGCTTGGCTCTTGCTGCGAATATGTAGCGATCACCGATCTCCAGGATTCCAAACGCATCTGTCGGTGAACAGTCAACGTACAGCTCACGCCAAGTACTTTCCCCGTTCGTGCCGGAAACGAGGCTAACCCTCTTAACGCTGAGTTCCAGCTGCACAATCGGATTCATAGGCGGAAGGGCTCCCCTCTTCTCCTCTCATACCCGGCTCACAGGACTTCAGAGCTCGAGTACTCCCAAACCTTGGAGAAGTTCCACCGCGAAAGTATAAATCCGGCT
>JASHUF010000005.1 GCA_030040175.1 Acidobacteriaceae bacterium | reverse complement strand
TGCGCACCACTGCGGGCGTTCTTTCGCAATCCGCATGCACAGCCCGTGACCACGGAAGCCTCGTGCCCGCTTTGGGAACCTATTCCCGCGCCCGCCGATGCAACCAGGGCAGGTAATCTTTCTGCCTGATTTTTTCACAGCCATCCACAGGTAAATTAATCTTGAAAATCGTGTAAATGGAATTCAAATGGGGAGGGGCGCGAATGCTGTCATCCACTGAAACCGTTTGCGCAAACCCGGCGCCGGTCGAGTGCCGGCTGGAATCGCATCCCCTCTGGATTTCCGATCCCCTCGAGATCGGCGACACCTTGCAGATGCGGTTTCGCGCCGTCGCCTGGGGTGCGCTGCTGTCGGCTCTCTTGTGGGGCAGCTTCTTCCTCGCCGGCCGTGCGCTGTGGATGCTGTGGCGCTGAGGTTTTGAGCTCTTTCCGCGCGGAGTGCAGGTCTTTCCGAATTCAGTCCGGGCGCAGCCCTCAGCGCGCTTCGCCGTGTTCTGAGCCCTCCGCAGCCAGCGCCAGCCCGGGCGCGTCCAGATCGTCCGTCTCCAACTCGCCCAACTCCAGTTCGGCGGTCTCCCTATCCCCGCTCTCCAGCAATTTGGCCGAGAGCTGCTTGCGCGGCTTGACGCCGAGCTTGCGCAGCATTTCAACCTGCTTAACCAGGTTGCCCGGCCCGGTGGCGAGCTGCCGGTGCGCCTGGTCGTAGGCCTTGCGCGCGTTGAAAAGCGCTGCGCCCACCTGCTCGAGGTTGGTGGCAAAGCCGACGAACTTGTCATAGAGCTCGGCGCCGCGCTTCATCACTTTCTCCACGCTCCGGGCCTGCTTCTCCTGCCGCCAGAGATCCTCGACAATGCGGATGACGAAGAGCACCGTGGTTGGTCCGGAAAGCAGCACGCCCTTTGCATAGGCGTCGTGCCAGAGTGTCTCGTCGTTCTGAAGGGCCATGAGAAACGCGGGTTCAATGGGCACGAACATCACCACGAAGTCGGGCGACTCGATCCCGCTGAGAGTTTGGTAGTTCCGGCCGGCAAGCTCGGTAAAGTGACTGCGCACGCTGGCTACATGCCGCTTGATGGCCTCTGCGCGGCTCTTCTCGTCCGCGGCATTGAGGGAGTCGTTGTAGGCGTTCAGCGAAACCTTCGAGTCAATGACCAGGTGCCGGCCACCGGGCAGATTGACCACCACGTCCGCCTGGCGGCGCTGCAGGGGCTCGCCTTCGCTGTCGAGTTCCATAAAACTCTGCTGGAAGCTGTAATGCACGCCCTCTTCGAGTCCGGATTTGTCGAGAATATTGCGCAGGATGGTCTCGCCCCAGTTGCCCTGCGCCTTGGTGTCGCGGCGAAGGGCCGTGGCCAGATTGTGAGCTTCTTCCGTTAGCGCCTGATTCAGATTGCCGAGCGTACCGATCAGCGTCTTGAGCTCGGTGACACCGGTCTTCGAATCAGTTTGCGCCTCCTCGACCTTCTTGCGGAAGTCGCCCAGCTGCTCGCGCAACGGATTGAGCAGGGCGCCCATCTCCTTCTCGTTCGCTTCAGAGAAGGTCTTGGTCTTCTGCTCCAGAATGTCGCCGGCCAGCGCCTGGAACTGGTCGGCGAGGGTCTTCTTCGCCTCGTCGAGAAGAGCGATTTTTTCCGCCATGCTTGCGCGCTCGCTGCGCAGCTCGGTCTCGAGCTCGCTGATGCGCGCCTGGGCCGCGCTCTCGGCCTCGGTCTTTGCGCGCAGTTCGTCATTGCGGGCGGATCGCTCCTGGTTGAACTGCTGGATGGTTTTCAGCCGCTCTTCGGCCAGTGCTTCAAAGCCGGCCCGCGCGTCCGACTCCTTCCGCACCTGCTTCAACTCGGCGCCGGCGGCATTGAGCGCGGTGGAGAGCTGCTCCTTGCTGTATTCAAGGTTGGCTCTCTCTCTTTTGGCCATCGAATAGGTTCCCAGCAAACCAAGCAGAACTCCGACCAGGCACCCCACCAGGAGTGCGACCACGGTGACATCGAAGCTGAGCATGCAAGAGTCCTCTTCGCCTAATGTACGCTCGGCGGAGTTCGATTTCACGCGCTTTTCGCAAGCGGTAGCAAACCGTGGTACCTAGGGCGTATGGACTACGGACTGCCGGCTCCAGGGCGGCACGGGGTGGGAAGCCTCGCGCAGAATCCGGCGCGGCCAGGCCCGGTTCCGGCATCCGTGACTGCGCGTCAAAAGCTCCTCGGCGGCGAAGGCCCCATCGCCTCTCGGCCGTTTGTGCGGCGCCACCGAAAGAACGCCCGTCTGAAAGCAAACGCACGCCGGGCCGCCTGGGCGGCGCGCAGCTTTACACCCCCGGCGCGCGCCCGGTAGACTTGAGATTTCGGGACCATGCGCATCTTTTCCGGCGCCATGGTTGTCTTTCCCTGCCGGGGAACGATATGGTAGGCAGCGGAGCGGGAGCGCATCTTCTCACGGCTCCGGAACCCTCCCCCAAGTTTCCATCAACAACTGAGGAGAAGCGTGCATGGCCGTTGAAGAAAAGGTGAAGACGATCATTGTCGAGCAGCTGCAGGTGGATGAAGCCGAGGTGACTCCCGGCGCCAGCTTTCAGGAAGACCTGGGCGCGGACTCGCTGGACGTGGTCGAGCTGGTGATGCAGTTCGAAGAGGCATTCGATCTCGAGATTCCCGACGAAGACGCAGAAAAAATCAAGACGGTGAAGGACGCGATCGATTACATCGAGAAGAACGCGAAAGGCGGCAAGTAGGCATTGACCCAGGGAATGGCGCGTCGAGTCGTAGTCACTGGCGTGGGGCTGCTATGCGGCGTTGGCAAAACCGCTCCCGAGGTATGGCGGCAGCTATTGGCCGGAGCCAGCGGTATGGCTCCGATTCAGGGCTTTGACGCCTCCGGCTTTCCCGTCACCTTCGCCGCCGAAGTGAAGCACTTCGATCCCCTCGCCTTTGTGGACAAGAAGGAAGCGCGCAAGATGGGGCGCTTCATCCATTTTGCCTTTGCCGCCACCGCGGAGGCGATGGCCCAGTCGGGATTGCAAATCACGCCGGAGAACAGCGACCGCATTGGCGTGTTTATCGGCTCCGGCATCGGCGGATTCGAAATCATCGAGCGCGAGCACTCCAGCCTGCTTCAAGGCGGCCCGCGCAAGATCTCGCCCTTTTTCATTCCCGCGGCCATCGTGAACATGGCCGCCGGCCAGTTGAGCATTCGCTACGGGGCTAAGGGCCCCATCTCGGCCACGGCCACGGCCTGCGCCACCAGCGCCAATTCCGTTGGCGATTCCGTGCGCATGATTCTGCACGGCGACGCGGACGCAATGATTGCCGGCGGATCGGAGGCCGCGGTCACGCCGCTCTCCGTGGGCGGATTCGCCTCCATGCGCGCGCTCTCCACGCGCAACGATGAGCCCACCCGCGCCAGCCGCCCCTTCGACAAGGACCGCGACGGCTTTGTGATCGGCGAGGGCGCCGGCATCCTGATCCTCGAAGAGCTCGAGTTTGCGCGCGCGCGGGGCGCGAAGATTCTGGCCGAGGTGATCGGCTACGGCATGAGCGCCGACGCGTATCACATGACCGGAATCGCGCCCGAGGGCCAGGGAGCGCAACGCAGTATGCTGGCGGCACTCAAAGACGCGGGCATCCGGCCCCACGAAGTGGGCTACATCAACGCCCACGCCACCTCAACGCCGGCCGGCGACGGCAACGAGTCGCGCGCCATTGAAGCGGTCTTCGGCGAGCACGCGCTGAGCAAGACGCTGAAGATCTCGGGAACGAAGTCGATGACCGGGCATCTGCTGGGCGGCGCGGGCGGCCTTGAAGCCGGCATTACCGTCCTGGCGCTCGAAAACCAGATGTTGCCGCCGACCATGAACCTCGACAACCCCGATCCGGAGTGCCGGCTGGACTACGTAGCCAACAAGGCGATGCCGCACAGCTTCGAGATCGCGCTTTCGAACTCCTTCGGCTTCGGCGGCATCAATGCGACGCTGATCATGCGGCGGTGGGTGGAATAGCGCAGGCGCCGGAAGCCCGGGATGGGGGAACGGAAAAGCGGCGCGGATCGCGGAGACTCCGCGCCGGTTTTGCAGTTCGAGAAGACAGGATCAGCCGAAGATCGCGGCAAACCCGACACTCACGAGGACACCGAGGACCCACCATCCAAAAACGGCGATATAGGCGGAGCTGCGCTTCACGCCAGCCACCGCGGCGACGCCGATGCTCAGCACAACCAGCGTCCAGATCGTCACTCCATCGATCGCCGTTGCCAGCGCGTAGAGTACCGGATTCGTGTCCACCGGATCGAGAAAAGCGCCGATATTTGTCGGCGCAAAATTCTTTGCGTTGAATGACTCCGGCGCCATTCCGGCGTAGAGCACCACAATGCCAAGCAGCAACTTGAGAAGCTGCGGCAGCCACGCGTAGTAGTAAACCGCGAATACATCTCCGTACCTGGCCTTCCCGCCGAAAATGAAGTTGATGGTGCCCAGCACGGCCCCGGCAAATACGGCAAAGACAACCAATCCCAATACCGGCGCACCGAGGAATGCCGCTTCCGTGATGCCCACAGAGAGCCTGTTGCTGGCCGCGCGCTGCTCGGGAGTCAATTGCGACAGACGTTCCTGCGCTTTGGGGTTGAGCCGGACCTGGTTGTCCACGACCTGCTGCATCCCCACCTTCTGAGCGACGGCCGCAAAGAAGATGTACCCGGCGAGCGCGAGGATGATAAACGGCAGCCACCAACTCCGGTGGCCGCGCTGGATGTCGGCAAAGGTCTTCGACGGCGCGGCGAAGATGTTGCCGACACGCTGCCACTGGGTAAGCGGCGCCGTCGTTTCCCCTGCCGGTTGCGCTTCGAGCGGGCTCATAACTTCCTTTCTCTGCAAGACCATGGAGACTCGCCCTCCGGTGCGCGCAGCAAAGCTTCTGCGGCAGAGGGCCGGCGATGAAAAGCGTTCGCACGCGATTGTACCCTTGAAGCGCGCAAACGGACCAATCAAATTTCGGGTGTGCGGTGTAAGGAGACAGAAAGCGGGGCCGGATGCGCAGGCGACATCAGGAAGATTTCGGGGCCAGTGGCGGGGCTAACGCATTCTCTGAGTAGCTGTATCCCGAAGACGGAAGGCAGAGTCGACGCGACCAACAGGGAGCGGCGACCTTACGAGGAAATGAAAAGGACACAGTAACTCAGAAAATGCCGTAGAACTGGCTGCATCAATGGTGTTTTGAAAGGGCACGGCTTGAGAGCTGCTGAAAAATGGCAGTTGGCGAGGACCGAAGCGAAAAACGTCCCTCAGCGGCTAAAGCCGCGCGTTG
>JASHUF010000463.1 GCA_030040175.1 Acidobacteriaceae bacterium | reverse complement strand
CGCCGGGCATCCGGCGGAGAGCTGCACTGACCAGATGGGAAGTCCGGGACCGTGGTACGACCGCCTGCCGCACTTCCGCGCGGGTGAGACGCCCTCAAGCGGGCAGGAGCTGCAGAGCGAATACCTTGTGCCCTACGAGCACGGGTATGAAGCAGTGCGGGCGGTCGAAAAGCTGCATGAGCGCATTGGGCCGCTCTTGTTGGTGACCGAGCTGCGCACCATCGCGGCAGACCGGCTGTGGATGAGCACGGCCCATGACCGCATGTCGCTGGCGATTCATTTCACGTGGAAGCCCGAGTGGGATGCGGTGCGCGCGCTGTTGCCGGCGATCGAGGAGCAGCTCAGACCGTTTGCGCCGCGGCCGCACTGGGGTAAGCTGTTCACGCTGCCGCCGAAGGAGTTGCAGGCTCGTTACGCACGGTTGAGCGAGTTCAAGGCGCTCGTGGCGCAGCTTGATCCCGGCGCCAAGTTCAGGAACGAGTTTGTGAACGGGAATCTGTATGCGTGATGGGGTCAGCCTCTGCGTCTCTTGATGATCTGGAACTCGTAGCCGGGGTTGGCGGGGAAGAGCGAGGCGACGTGGCGCAGGCGCTCGGCGAGGGCGGCGGCGTCGAGCAGCGGGTACTCGCGCTCGCGCAGATCGCGGTAATCGAAGTCAATGGCCAGCGAGAGCATGTAGACGGCGAGCGCATCGGAGAACGTGGATTCGAAGTAGGTGAGGCGGGCGCGCTCGTCGATGACGGCGCCCGGAGCGGGCGCGGCGGAAAAATCGGATTTGGAATCGGATCTCGATGCGGGCTTGGCGGATTTCTGGCCGGGGTCGAGGGTGCGGTAGCGGGCCTCCCAGGCGTCCTGGCTGGTCTCGCCGCGCACCTGGGCCTCGGCCTGCGCCCAGACGAGGGTCGAAAAGCTTTCGGGAACGCCCGCGGCTTCAACAAAGTTGTGGGCCACGTTGATGAAGAACTCGAAGGCCAGGCCGAAGCGGTCTTCGACGAGGCGGGTGGAGATGAAGACAGCCTCGGTGGAGCCGAAGGCGGCGTTGCGATGGCAAACGGCGCGGTCGCCGAGATCGACGCTGTAGGCGGGCGCGATGAGGGTCTCGCCGGTATCGGCGATAGCGAGAGGGACGAAGTAGTAGGCGCGATGGGCCAGCGCGGACGAGAGCGCGGCGGGGACGGCGCCGATGAGGCGCTCCAGATCGGCGTCGGTGATGCGGGTCTCGCCCCAGGCTGCGTAGCGAATGCCGTTGGGTGCGGGCGCGACGGAGACCTGCGTGGCGACTTTCTCCGCGTGCCAGAGATCGATTTGCGCGGTGCTGCCCATCGAGATTTATTCTAGACGAGCAGGGGGATTCGAGATGGCGCAAAGAGCGCGCGCACGCGGCGCGGGACGGATTCTGGGATTTCCCCTGGAGGGCTTCAGCCTGTTCCAGAGTCTGCTGCTCGCGTTTGCCTCGGCATTCTTCACCTTTTTCGCAGCCACGTTTCTGGCGATCCTTTCGCTCCTGGTGTGGAACGTGCTGCTCGGCCACACAGTCAACTTCGCAGACACGTACCGGTACGTGGGTTTTCCGGCCGGGGTGCTCGTGCTGCTGGTGGCGCTGCCCTATTTCCTGGTGCTGTGGGTGCGGGCCAAAGTGCGCGGCTAGAGACCTGCAGGCTTGGGGTCGGCGGGATCGAACTTGGCCACCTGGATCTTCCGGGCGAGGCCGAGTTTGGCCAGCAGCCAGATGCCCCAGAAGTTGGGATCGATCTCATACCAGGCCAGGCCGTGGCGGGCGCTCACCGGGTGCGCGTGGTGGTTGTTGTGCCAGCCTTCGCCGCCGGTGAGCAGCGCCACCCACCAGTTGTTGCGCGAGTCGTCGCGGGTCTTGAAGCGGCGGCTGCCCCAGAGGTGAGTGGCTGAATTCACCAGCCAGGTGGCGTGCAGGCCGAGGGTGACGCGCAGCAGAACGCCCCAGAGGACCATGGCCAGGCCATTGACCCAGCCGCCCCAGTACCAGCCGCCGGCGAGCAGAAGAAGACCGCTCACGGCGATGGGAAGCCAGTGGTATTTGCTCAGCCACACGTGAACGCGGTCGCGGCGCAGATCGGGTACGTAGCGCGCCAGGGCTTCTGTCTGCGCGTGAAGAGACTCGCCGAAGAGAATCCAGCCGGTGTGGGCCCACCAGGCGCCCTCGCGCGGAGTGTGCGGATCGCCGTCCTGATCGCTGAGCTGGTGATGGACGCGATGGGTGGCGACCCAGAAGATGGGTCCGCCCTCGAGCGAGAGCGTGGCGCAGAAGGTCATGGCGTACTCCAGCCAGCGGGGCACATGATAGCCGCGATGGGTGAGCAGGCGGTGATAGCACATGCCGATGCCCACGTTGATGGCGAACACGTAGAGCACGGCCATGACGGCGAGGCGCTGCCAGGTGAAGAAAAACAGCGCGGCCAGGGCGCCCACATGAAAGCCGCCGATAATCAGGACCATGGACCAGCTCAAGCCCACGCTCGTGGCGGCGTCGCGGCCCATGCGCACCTGGCGGCTGGCGGCGATGGCGCGGGCCGCGGGGGCCATGGATTTTCCTTCACCCTGGCTGGTGTCGGCTGAAACTGGAAGTGTGTTTTCAGAGGGAGAGGGAACGAGAACTGATGCCATCCGTTCGGAAATCCTTCAACAAGTGGCAACGAGCCCACTCATTTCGCCATTGTATCGGATGGGAGGATCGATTCCGCGATCTTCGCGTGCTACTTTGTGGGGACGCGGCGAGGAGGCGGCCCATGGGCAAGTGAGCGTGCGCATCCCGCGCCGGGGGCAAGAGGCGTGTCGCTTCCAGCGCGAATGCAGCCATGCTTCCTGGCGTCCCCGGCTGCGCGCACGCCAAGCAGGTCAGCAAGCCGCCGAGTTGGCGGCGGCTCAATGGGCCGAAGGTTGCGCCCGCGTGCGCCCCGTCGCCAATGCTTCCCTTCCGGTCGTCTCCCGCGGCGGCGTTCAAGGGAATCGTCCTTCGGGGATGCGACTGCTTCCCGTTTTGGGTAACGCATTGAGGATTACCGGTGGGTGTTCCATCCGGATGCAGTTCCACAGGGATGCACACCCTTTCACGCTTGACGGGACTCATGCGCTTGATAGGATTGGGGCAAAGGGCCCTCTGCCGGTCGTTCGGGCTGTCCCCCGGGCTGGAACTAGAACGTAAAAAATTGACTAGGAGAATAGTCTATGGTTGCACCCAATCTGCTTGGCGCTTTGCTTACTGTGGCAGTTCCAGAGGGTGGTTCAGCGTGGATGTATCTGCTGCTGGCTTCGGCCGCATGCGCGGCGGCATTTGCCTGGAATGCCCGGAGCCGCGCGAGCCGCGAGGATAGCCGCTAAGGTTCTTCGGGATTTACCCCCGTTGGGGTGTGCCGGTGCACACCACGCCCGCAAGGGGCGGGTGTGTCCACATGCCCGCTTCTCAGCGGGGCGGGAGATCCCGTACCGCGAAAAATCGCGGATCGAAGCATGCCGCCGGGCACGCCGCGCGGCGTGAAGGCCGCTCTTGCCTTCGCCGAGTTGAAGCTGCGTTAGTCGCTCGCCGCGGCAAATTGCCTGCTTCCGGAAACAAAGACCTGGGTCGCCTGGCCGCGGAGGACGCGGTAGAGCGCGAACTGGCGCTGAGAGGCGCCGCGCAGCTCGAAGAGAAGCTCGCCGCGGTTATCGGCCATGGCGTCAACGGCGTCAATCAGGCGCATGCGCGGGTTCTGGTCGAGGTGGCCGCCGTCGGTCACATTCTTCACCAGCACGGTCAGGTTGCCGTAGAGGTCGGGTTGGACGATGAGGGTAACGAACTTCTCTTGCGCGCCCGTGCCCGCGGTATGCGCGGAAAACACCATGGTGGCGCCGGAGCCGTAGGCAAGCTCAAACACGCGGAACTGTTCGTCGAGGAGCGGAGCGGGAGGCGGCGGCATTGTGAGCTGGGTCTTGCGTGAGCCGGTGTTCTTCTTGGGCGCGGGATTGACCGGCGCCGGCGGCGTGAGGCCGAGCGCAGTGCGGGCAACATCTTCGAGATCGGTCTTGTATTTGGTCTGGTCAGCGGAATTGGCCCAGGAGTAGCTCCAGATGTGCTCAGGGGTATTGCGCGCGTCGGAGACGGCTACGGTCTGATTCATGTCCGCCGGCAGGCCGGCAAAGCTGGGCATCACCGAGGGCCCGGCATAACTGGTCTTGCCGCGGACGATCTGCGGACGGTCAGGATCCGCATCCGAAGCCATGGAGGTGACGTAGCTGTCATCTTCACTGTTCTTCGGCTGGCTGTTTTTCGGCTGCGCGCTCGGGTGGCCGGAATCGACAGTTATTGGGCTGGTGGACGCCGGCGTGTCGGTGCTGTTGCTCAGCGTAGGACGATCGGGGTCGGGTGCAGGTGCGTTGGAGGCTGTGCCGGAGTCGCCCGAACCGGAATCGCCGGAGCCCGAATCGCCGGAGCGGTGCAGCGTGGGACGGTCAGGATCGGGCGGCGGGCCCTGGCCGGCCTGGCTCCCGGAACCGGAAGCGGGCGAACCGGAACCCGAGCCCGATTGATCGTCGGCGTGATGCTTGCGATGAAGGACGGGCTCGTCGCTGGCCACGTCGTCCTCGTCTCCCTTCCACATGGGAGGCGCGACCGGCTTGGGCTTGGGGAGTTCCTTGAAGCGGCCGTGGCCGACCCAGGAACCCTGCTCGAGCCCCGCGTCCTGAACCACGAGGAGACCGACGTTTTTGCCGTCCTGCTTAAGCTGGTATTCGACTTCGCTCTGCAGGGCGAGCGGCGCGGGACTGGCCAGGTAGATGTCGCCATCCTGGAGCTGCTGGCCGTCATAAACGGAAATGGGAATGATACGGCTGGCCGTGGGATGCTGCTCGTCCCCGGTCCACTCGTAAATGGAGACGGCGCGCAGAATGGGCGCGTTGCCGGTGGTGGAGACCTGGCCGGGATACTGCGCTGCGGCCGGACGAGCCAGCGCAAGCGCGGCGGCCAGCGCCGATGCCTTTACCGCGAAACCATGAGTGAAGCGCAATGACACGTGCTGGTTCCTTCGAACATAATGAAGACGGGCAACGCGGATGGCAAGATTGCGCGCCGGAGACCAACGCCCTCTGATCATTGGACGCATGACCGGCGCTCCTGGGCCGACGCGGAGCGAGAATTGGTTTTGGGGCCCCCAAAGCCGGTGACCGCGCAGAGGTTGCCGGTGCAACTGCACCCGAGGAAACAACCCATGGAAATCAATGACAAAGTGGCCGACTTTACCCTTGAGACCGACGAGGGTAAGACGGTGAGCCTCTCTGATTATGCCGGAAAACCGGTGGTGCTGTTCTTTTATCCGCGCGCGGACACCCCGGGCTGCACCATCGAGGCGTGCAGCTTCCGCGACGGGTTCGCGAAGCTCAAAGCCGCGGGCGCGGTGGTTCTGGGCATCTCACGCGACACGGTGAAGGACCAGGCCAAGTTCAAGGCCAAATTCGAGCTGCCCTACACGCTGCTCGCCGACCCGGAGGAGAAGGTGTGCAACCAGTTCGGCGTGATGAAGGAAAAGAACATGTACGGCAAGAAGGTGATGGGCATCGAGCGGACGACGTTCGTGATCGGCCCGGACCGGAAGCTGGTGCATATTTTTCCCAAAGTGACGCCGGAGGGCCACGCCGACGAGGTGCTCCAGTATTTGAAGGAGTGGAAGAAGGAAGAAAA
>JASHUF010000462.1 GCA_030040175.1 Acidobacteriaceae bacterium | reverse complement strand
CGGCTGCTTGCGATTGTGCGGCGCGCATAGAATTTGATCGGGGCCGTCGAAGGGAGAATCCTACGGCAATGAAAAGTCATACCGAGTATCTGGTCTTTGCGACCAAACGCCGCCGGGAGATGGTGCACATCACCGGCCAGGTGGAAGAGATTGTGCGGCGCAGCGGCGTCAAAGACGGCTTGTGCTTTGTCTCGCCCATGCACATCACGGCCGCGATTTATGTGAACGATCTGGAGAGCGGGCTGATTGAGGACATCGGCAAATGGCTCGAGGAGTTGGCGCCGGCGCGGCCCAAATACAAGCACCATCAGACGGGCGAGGACAATGCAGACGCGCATTTGAAAGCCCTTCTGCTGCACCACGAAACCACGCTGCCGGTGACGAACGGAAAGCTCGATCTGGGCACGTGGCAGCGCGTATTTTATGCCGAGTTCGACGGGCAGCGGCGCAAGCGCGTGATCGTGAAGGTGCTGGGGGTGGAGTAGCGGGGTTGGCGGAGTCAGCTAATCTCCATCCGTAATCGTTCGCCAGGGTCCTTGGGGCCTGGAAGGCGCCGGAGCGGCGAAGTCCACCGAGAAGCGCGGCAGGACGACCAGGTCGACGCGGCGGTTTTCGGCGCGGCCTTGAGCAGTGTCGTTGCCCGCCACCGGATGGAATTCCGCGAACCCCGCAGCGGAGAGACGCTCCGGCGGCATGAGATTTTCTTCAAGAAGCAGCCGGGCCACGCCCGTTGCCCGGGCGGTGGAGAGCTCCCAGTTGGAGTCGAATTGCGCGGTGTGGATGGGAACATTGTCGGTGTGGCCCTCGATGCGGAGATTGTACGGAGTACGCGCGATGGAGGCGGCCACCTTGCGCAGCACGGGCAGAGTTTCGGGCTTGGGTGCGGCCGAGCCGGAGTCAAAAAAACCCGCCTCGCGCAGGCTGACGACCAGGCCGTCGCGGCTCATCTGGATAGAAACCGTGCGGCCGGCGATCTGATTCGACAACGCGTGCGTAAGCTCGCCCTGGATCTGGTTGAGATCTTCACGGACCGCGGCCGCCGCGAGCACATCCTCTCCGCTGACGGCGTTCGCGGGCAGAGCGGGGTTCTCCGGAACCGGCGGCGCGGGCGCGTCCGCGGGCTTGGGCGTGGAGCTCGGAAAAATGCCGAGAGCGTGGAATGCGCTGTTGATCGATTCGGACACCTGCGCCTGTTTCTTCTGGTCGGCTGTGGCGGTGGCGTAGAGAACCACAAAAAAGGCAAACATCAGGGTGATGAAGTCGGCGTAGGAAACCAGCCAGCGCTCATGGCTGACGCGGCCGCGGGATGTGCGCGGGTTCATGCGGCACGCTCCTTTCTTTCGCGCCGGGCGTCCTGGAGAAAGCCGGCCAGCTTGATCTCAAGCATGCGCGGGTTGATGCCTTCGAGGATGGAGATCACGCCTTCGAGCAGCATCTCCCGGCGGCGGTGCCCTTCGCGAATGCGGATGCGCATGTTTCCGGCAAAGGGGAGGAAGAACAAATTGGCGATGCCGACACCGTAGATGGTGGCCACGAAGGCCACGGCTATGCCGCGGCCCACCTGATGAATGTCGTCGAGGTGCTGCATCACCTGGATCAGCCCCAGGACCGCGCCCAGAATGCCGATGGTGGGCGAGAAGCCGCCCGCGGACTCGAAGACCGCGGGCAGCCGCTCCTCATTCTCGAGAGCGGAGTCAAGGCTCACGCGCATGATGGCCCGCAGGTCGGCGGGTTCGGCGCCGTCGACGGCGAGCATGAGCGCCTGCTTCAGAAAAGGGTCCTGAATGCTTTCGAGATCGGCATCGAGCGAAACCACCCCCATGCGGCGAGCTTTATGGGCAAAGTCGACCAACTGGCCGATCAACTGCGCGTCCTTGGCGTGCGGCCTTATGAACAACTGCACCAGGCTGCGGAAAGCCGCGAGCACCGTGACCAACGGGAACTGCAGAAGGACGGCGCCGAGAGTGCCGCCGAAGACGATGAGAGCCGCGGTAGGCTGCACGACCTGGGCCACGTGACCGCCTTCCATGAGCAAGCCGGCAAGGATGCCCAGGATGGCCACGAGAAACCCGCCGATGCTCGCTTTGTCCATGATCTGTTTCCCGCTCCCGTCGGCTCCATGAAGCACCGGCGCAATTACCTTTAGATTCCCTGGGCATCCTGCTCAGTCCCGGAACCGGCCAGATCGAGGCTGGACAGTGCGGCCGCGCGCGGCATTTCGCCAGACTCCTCGAGCCGCCGCGCTACGCCGGCGAGCAGCTGCGCGCGATAGAGGAGCACACGACGAACCACCTCCGCCAGCTCTTCGCGCACAATGAGCTTTTCTCCGTTGATGAGTGTGAGCATGGTATCCGGCGAAGCCTCGGCGGTCTTGATCAGATCGCTGTTCAGCACCATGGCTTTGCCGTTCAACCGCGTCAGCTCGATCATGGCGGGAAGCTCCTTGCATTGGTTATCGGCCGGGGCGGGGGAACGGTTAGGGAATCCGAAGGTAATGGGTGCGAGTGTTCGCTGCTGGACACACTTTCTGGTTAGATAAAGTTCATTCACCCAAGGCCGAAGAAGGGTCAAGATGCGGCGGTGACCGCGAGCGAGCAGCTGCCCGGGCTATTTGATTAGGGAGCGCTCACATTGTTAGGCGCCGCAAATCAACGCATACTTCAAGGAGAACTCCCATGTCCCTGGGCGTATTAAATAATCTCTCCGCGGTCTACGCGGAAAATGCCGTAAACAACACCAACAGCAACCTGCAGAACGTGCTGCAGCAGTTGTCCACCGGGTCCAGAATCAACTCCGGTGCCGACGATGCCGCCGGCCTTTCGCTGGTGGACGGACTGCAAGCCAACCAACAGGCGCTGAATCAGTCGCAGACCAACGCTTCTGAGGGTGTCGGTCTTCTGCAAGTGGCCGATGGCGCTCTCTCGCAAGTGACAAGCCTGCTCAACCGGGCCGTGACCCTGGCTACCGAAGCCTCGAACGGCACCCTCAACAGCTCGCAGGACGCGGCTGCGAACCAGGAATACCAGTCGATCCTGTCGGAAATCGACAACATCGGCTCGACGACTACCTATAACCAGGAGACGGTGTTCGGCCACAGCTTTGACATTTACACCGGCGACTCCACGGCGCAGGGCGCCTCAGTCAATGACCTGAACCTCACCGGGCTGAGCTCGAGCTCCGTCGGATCGACCGGCGGCGCCATGAGCTACTCCGCCGGCGACAACGTGTTCATCGACCTGACGGGAACCGGCAATGCGCAGAGCACCGACAGCCTTGCCGCCGGCGGCTCGCTCACCATCAACTATGAGGACGCGGCCGGCAATGCCGGAACGGTGTCCATCACTCCTTCCACGGACACAGTCGGCGGCCTGATCAGCGCCATCAACAACTCGGGCCTCGGACTGACGGCCTCCTTCACTACGGCTTCGCAGGCGGGAGCGGCTGCGGTCGCCGCCGGCGCCGCGACCGACACCGGCATCATGATCACCGGCCCCATCGGCACGGCGGCAGCGACGGCGACCACGATGCAGATCGTGCAGGGCGGGACTGCGATCGAAGACTCGAGCTCCGGGCAGAGCGCAGCGTCGGCCCTCACCGCAGACAGCTCTGGCGTGGCCACCGTCAGCTATACGGCCAGCGCCGGGCAGACTCTTACGGGCACCGACCTGTCGAACCCGAACGACGCACAGACGGCGCTGACCGATTTGAACGCGGCCATCGCCGACGTTGCGGCGCAGGACGGCTACGTGGGCGCGCAGATCAACACGCTGAACTCGGTAAGCAATGTGCTCAGCACGCAGTCTGAGAACGTGCAGTC
>JASHUF010000049.1 GCA_030040175.1 Acidobacteriaceae bacterium | reverse complement strand
CTCCGACGGCAAGGAATACGGCAGCAAAGCCAGTTGGAAGGAAGTCGTCCGCTATCTCGAGACCAACAAGATCAGCGTCTACGCCACGCTGGTGGGCGACTCTGCCCGCTGGGGCGAGGGCTGGGTCGACCGCTTCCACCTGCCGTTTCAGATGTACGACAACATCCTCTACAAATACACGGTGGCCACGGGCGGAGACACCGACGCCGAGGGCGGGGCCAACGGCATTGAGAAAAGCTACCAGAAGATTGCCGGCGAGGCCCGCAACGAGTACACCCTGGGTTATCTCACCGCGAGGCCGATCGAAGACGACAGGTACCGGTCCATCGAGGTGCGTATCGACCGCCCCAACCTCGACATCATCAACAAGCGCGGCTACTACCCTTCAGCGCAAGATCGCTGATCGCCCATTCCGCGCCCCTGCGGCGAGCCCATGCACGCCGCGTTTCGTCCCCAAAATCGAAAGGCCTGTGCGTCCGGCACAGGCCTCTTCGCGCATCGGATTTTTGCTCCGCATTAGAGCGGCTTCAGAGTTCAGGTAGCCATTTCCCACATCGCCCAGGGCGGCTGTTTCATAAGGAAAAAGCCACTTTGCCTGGGTCGGCTTCAGATACAGCAACTCTCAAAACCGCTGTAGCCCCCAAGGGGCCCGATTCCGGAGTCCGACTTGCAAACCTGGCTGCGCCCTCCTGTGATTCCCGAAAACCATCCGGAAGCGCGCCCGGTCTTACGCCTTGGGCTCGACCGGGGTGGAATTCGCCGCAGGAGGCGGCGCGGAAGCGGTGCTTTGGTGCACCGGCTGCGGCGGCGGCGCCGGCTCCGTTACGCCCTTCAATCCTTCTTTGAACCCTTTCAGACCCTCGCCCAGGCCCTTGCCCAGTTCAGGCAGCCGTTTGGCGCCAAACAACACCAGCAGGATGATCGCAATCACCAGCAGATGTGTCGGTTGCAATAGATCGCCCATCGTGATTCCTCCGCGCGCCCGCGCCTGCACGGCGCGCTTTCTCACTCCATCATTGTCGCACAGAACCGAAACCGGCGCGAATCCGGGAGCTCTGCCTCCAAAGCCATCTCTGCTAACCCCGCTGACTCCGCATCTCGTCAATTCACCTGCGCCGGCTTGCCCAGTCTCTCCGTCACCATGGTGAAGAATGTGTGCAGGTCCTGTTCCTCGCCCGCGGTCAGCCGCCGGTAGACCTTCATCAGCGGAAACAGCCGCGATCCGCGCACATCCACGGACGGAACCGCCGTCGCGCCGCCCGGATACACGGTCATCACCCAGTTTCCCGCATAGCGGCGCCGCAGCACCTCGCCCAGGTAGCTGCCCCACAGGCGCACCTCGAAGTCCAGATCGAGCTCCGGACTTTCGCCCACCAGCACCAGCACTTCGTCCAGCGCATCGATCGACTCCGCGGTAAAGTCCAGCTTTTGTTTGACCTCGCAGGAGCCCAGCACGGCTGCTGCCTGGGCATAGCCCTCCATCATGGCTCCCAGGTCAGGGAACGCACTCGCCTCCAGCCGCTTGCGTAAATCGGTTCGGTCGCGCATCCAATCCAAGAGTAAACGCGGGTGCTGCAGCCCCAAAATCCATAAAAGGGGCATCGCCCTCAAACCTTTGGGTCACAGTTGTGGCAGACTAAAGAATGTGGGAGGTCGCCCACGTGAAATCTATCCGGCTCTTCGCTCTGGGCAGCTTGCTCGCGCTCGTCGTCGGCCAGGCTCGTCCCGCCGACCGCGACATCTATCCCGAACCGAATCAGGCACGTGCCGACATCGCCGCTGCTCTCAAAGCGGCCGCAGCCACGCATCGCCGCGTCCTGCTCGACTTTGGCGGCAACTGGTGCGGCGATTGCCAGGTCCTCAATCTCTATTTCCACGATGACGCGAACCGCGCGCTGCTCGAAAAGAACTTTGTCCTCGTCGACATCAACATCGGCCACGAGGACGCCAACCTCGACATCGCCCGCCAGTTCGGTGTGCCCATCGAAAAAGGCGTGCCCGCGCTCGCCGTGCTCAGCCCCGAAGGCAAGCTGCTCTACAGCCAGCGCAACGGGGAGTTCGAAGCCATGCGCCACATGGAGTCCACGTCCGTGACCGAGTTCCTCGTGCAGTGGCGTCCGCAGCGCCCCGGCTGCTCTGCCGTGGTGGTCAACTGCTGAACCCCGGCTTTTTCACTCGGAAATCTGAATGGAATTCGATCTCGAAAACATCCCCGGCCCGGTGACTTACAAGCTGCTGATCGGGCTGGTGGTCCCGCGTCCCATCGCCCTCGTTACCAGCCTCGACCAGCAAGGCGTTTTGAACGCCGCGCCCTTCAGCGCTTATAACTACTTCTGCATCGATCCCGCCATTGTCGGCATCGGCGTCACCAATCGGCCCGATCAGCGCTACGTCCCCAAGGACACGGCGCGCAATATCCGCCGCACCGGCGAGTTCGTCGTCAACGTGGTCACCGAAGACATCGCCGAGAGGATGAACATCTGCGCCACCGACTTTCCCGCGGAGATGAGCGAGGTGGAAATCGCCGGCTTCACCACCGCGCCCTCGAAGAAGGTCAAGCCGCCGCGCCTCGCCGAGGCCCACGCCGCACTCGAGTGCCGCGAGTTCACCACCATGGAGATCGGCCGCTCGCGCATCATTCTCGGCCGCGTGGTCTCCATCTGGGTGGAAGACCGCTTCGTCGACCCCGCCGGCCCCTACATCGATGCCGAGGCGATGCACACCATCGGCCGCATGAACGGCCTGGGCAACTACGTCCGCACCCGCGACGCGTTTCTGCGCATCCCGCGCATTTCGTATGAGGAGTGGAAGAAGCGGCAGTGAGAAGCTACTTCTTCGCTGACGCACTGAGGCGCTGCTGCCCTCGCTGAAGTCGATGCCCCGCGCAAAGTCACCTCTGCTTCGTCATCCTGAGGAGCGCAGCGACGAAGGATCTGCGGTTGCTTTTCAGCCTCCCAAGTGGCCCGGTGTGCGATGGAGATCGATACGCTCACTGAGTATGCTCCCCAGGCGAGGGCTTTCCTCGTACAAACGCCCGCGAGAGGAACAACCGCAGATCCTTCGGCTGCGCCTCAGGATGACAGATGGATCGAAATGAGGTAACGCCAAATTTTAGACCCAGCCAAGTTGTCAGTCTCACCCCAGCGGCGCCAGGAACTTGGTGTTCTGGTAGGTGTACGTGATGCGGTGATTGAGGCAATTACGAACATCACGGTAACATCTCGATATGGATAGACGAGTACTTTGCAAAATGTTGGCGAGCGCATTCATGCCCCGTTCCGTGGTATTCCCTCGACATTGGGACGCTACCATGCTTGAGCCTGATACAGCCGGAGATGAAAAGGAGCAGCGTGAGGCTCTCGAACTGCTTCTTCGTGTGCTGACGCCAACACATCCGCCGCATACCGGAAGAATCAATGCCGTTGATGGAAACTGGGAGGATTGGCAGAAACGCACTGGCGAGCTCCCTCCCAGGTTTTCCGCTTTCCGTTCTCAGGCATTTCTGCCTGATGTCCTGACCGGAATTGAGAATCCACAAGACTGGGCGGATCGCCGGAAGGAGATCCGCATGCAAATGGAGCATTGGCTTACGGGTAGAATACCGCCTGCTCCCGATAATCTTCGCGCAATCGTTACTGCGGAGCATCGTGAAGGAGACATCACTGTTCGCCATGTTCGCCTGGAGTTTGGCCCCAACCATCGTGGATCGCTGAGAGTCCAATTGCTGATTCCGCCCCATCATGGGCCGCTTCCTGTGTTTTTGACAAACCACAACAGAATGCGGCCATGGGCAGCCACTGCCGTGGCGCGTGGCTACCTGGGTGTTATTTATTTCGCCGCTGATCCGGACTATGGGTTTGAGGATGATTCGGATAAATTCATCGAGCTCTATCCGGATTATGATTTCTCCTGCCTGGCGCGGTGGGCCTGGGCTGCCAGCCGCGCCGTGGACTATCTTTATACATTGCCTGAAGTGGATCGCCGCTATATAGCGCTATCCGGCCATTCAAGGAATGGCAAACAGGCGGTGTTAGCCGCCGCCTTCGATGAGCGTATAACCGCGGTTGTTCCATCAAGTGGAAATACAGGCGAAGGCAATCCCTGGCGGTATACAAGCGATCCGTTCGCCACAGAAAGCATTGAGCAGATCACAGGAAATTTTCCGCACTGGTTTCATCCGAGGCTGCGCTTTTTTGCCGGCCGCGAGGATAAATTACCTTTTGACCAAAATTCTGTCCTCGCACTTATTGCCCCAAGAAGACTTCTCCTAACCTGTTCATACACGGAAGAGCAGGGTAGTGATTTTGGGTATGAACAAAATTTTCGTGCGCTGCAGAGCGTCTACAAATTTCTTGGAGCACCCAATAACCTGGGACTGCGCCTGCGCGCGGGATATCACGCTACAACGGCGGGCGATATCGAAGCCTATGTAGATTTTCTTGATGCAGCTTTTGGACGCGTGCCTGAACCGGTTCCGAATCCAACATTCGTTTTTGGCTATACGTTTGAAAATTGGAAAAGAGCTTCAGGGGAAACTGAAAAAAGCTATCCTGCAAATGACAGAATAGCCTGGGCAATCGGTACCGAACCTCCACAGGTTCAGTTTCCGCCGAAGTACGGCTTTCATATCCTGACAGCTCCGGGCTGGATGGAACTCCTTTATCAGCCGGTCAAAAGCGAGAAGATGAAAACAGTTCCTGTCCCTTTCGGGGTGGATCTGAGGGCAGATCTCTATCTGCCCCTGAAATCCGAGGGGAAAATACCCCTCGTCATCTGGTTACATCCATTTACCTATAGCACCGGCTATTCAGAAAATGCCAAGGATCCTTTTGAAGAACTGACACGGCGTGGATATGCCGTCCTGGCATTTGATCAGATTGGCTTCGGAACGCGTGTGGAGCACGCTAAAAATTTTTATCAGCGTTATCCCCAATGGTCGCTTTTAGGCAAGATGATCGCCGATACGAGAGCTGCTATTACTGCAGCTTCAGAACAGGAGACGATCGATGCTTCGAAGCTCTATCTGGTGGGCTATTCTCTGGGAGGCAAGGTGGCGCTATGGACCTCGGCTTTCGATGAGAGGCCGGCGGCAATCGTATCGGTCGCCGGGATTACGCCTTTGCGCACCTCAGTCGGAACGGAAGGCGTCCGCGCATACTCTCACTTGCACGGGCTTCTGCCGCGGCTTGGCTTTTATGCAGATCGGCCTGCGGATCTTCCTGTTGATTACGACGACATTTTTCAGAAAATCCAGGATCGTAAAGTGCTTCTGATAGCGCCCACTCATGACCGGTACGCTGATTCCGAAGCACTGAAGAGTATGGTGCAGCGATTTAAGAATGTCGAGATGCTGACACCGGCCGATTTTAATCGCTTCCCTCAACCGACACAGAAGTTAGTTTTTGACTGGCTGGATCGGCAGAGAACAGCTTCATCGAAGAGCCAATGACTATATAAATTTTGATTCAGTTGTCTCTAACTGACCCGACAGATAATTTCTTCGCTCAAAGCAGCATCCCCTCCTCAACCCGCTCGCCGCCGCGCATACCTGTAAGACGAACCAGCGCTATGCAGCGCCGCACACCGTGTACTTATTTCAAGAAATTCCTAGAGCTACCCCAGCGGCGCCAGGAACTTGGTGTTCTGGTAGGTGTACGTGATGCGGTGAACCACGGTGATGGTGGAGAGCACCGCCAGCACCCACAACACCGGCGCCATGACGCCCCAGTGGTTGAAGAACGCGCCCAGGATGATAAGCACGATCCGCTCCGGCCGCTCCATGAAGCCCACCTTGCACTGGCCGATCAGCGACTCCGCCCGTGCCCGCGTATAGCTCACCATCAGCGAGGTCACCATGACGAACGCCACCAGCACGACATAACGGAATCGATTGATGCGCCCGTAGTAGACCAGCAGGCCGAAGAACAGCACCACGTCCGAATAGCGGTCGATCACCGAGTCGAAGAACGACCCGAAGACGGTCACCTGGTTGGTGCGCCGCGCCACGCGCCCGTCCACCATGTCGAACAGCCCCGCGCCTACGATCACCAGCCCGGCGTACAGAAACATGCGGTCGTTGTTGGTTGCATTCGCATGCCCGAACAGGAACGCCGCAGCGATGTTGATCACCAGCCCCAGAAACGTGAGCACGTTGGGCGAGATGCGGGTGAGCGCGAGGCCGTGCACGATGCGGTCGAGCAGCCAACCGCAGGCGCGGCCGAATGCGCTGGTCCAGGTCATTCTTAGCTTTTAGCTCCTAGCTTCTAGCCGTTAGCTTTTTCCGCAGCCGGATTAAGTCGATCATTCCACCGAAAAAAGAGCTAGAAGCTAGAGGCTAGACGCTAGCAGCTAGTTCTTCTTACTTGCCGGCCGCCGCAGCCTTGTCGCCTTCGTCTTCCTCGCCGGCTTCGTCGTGAATCGTGGTCAGCTTCAGCACTTCCAGCTCACGCTTGCCGTTGGGCGTAACGATGGTGGCCACGTCGCCCACGCGCTTGCCCACCAGCCCGCGTCCGATCGGCGATGTGGTCGAGATCAATCCCTTGGCCACATCGGACTCCTCGCTGGTTACCAGCCGGTAAACAATCTCTTCCTCCTTGGTCGAGTCGAAGACCAATACCGTCGATCCCAGCCCGGCCCTGTCCTTGGGGATGTTCGATAGGTTCACCAGCGACAGCGCCGCCATGCGCTTTTTCAACTGCCCCAGCCGCGCATTCACAAACTCTTGGCGCTGCTTGGCCATGTGGTACTCGGCGTTTTCTGACAGGTCTCCCATCGCCCTGGCCTTCTTGATCTCGGCCGGCAGCTCAGTAGTCAGCTCGAACTCGAGCTGCTTGATCTCCTCTTCAAGCTGTCTCTTGATGTGTTCGGGCATCTGCGGTCCGTGGCGGGGAGGGGGACTCTACCCGCAAAAGATAAGAGAAACTGACTGCTTCATTATACGCGGACCCGGCTCCGCAGCTTTCGTCCGGCAGGCTTTCCCGTAACCTCCAGCCCCCTGGCCTTCAGCCCCTTGGTCCCTAAGTCCCTGCCCTCTGCGTCCCCTTTCCTCGCCCTTCCAGGAACCCCTGCAGGATCAGCGCCGCCGCCACCTGATCCACCACGCGCCTGTGCGCCTGCCGTTTCCGCCCAGACTTGTAAAGAATCCCGTGCGCCTCGCGGCTCGTCAGCCGCTCGTCCTCGAAGTAAATCGGCAGCCCCGTCAGCTTGCCCAGCTCGCCGGCAAAGGCGCGCGTCTTCCTGGCCTGCGGGCTCTCTTCGCCGGAAAGATAGAGAGGCAGCCCCACCACGATCCCGGCCACGCCGAAGCGCCGCGCCAGCCGCGCCAGCGAACGCAGGTCGTCGCGCGGGTTGCTCTTGCGCCCGAGCGTCAGCACCGGCTGCGCCGTCAGCCCCAGCTCGTCTGACACGGCTACGCCCACGCGGCGAGTGCCCACGTCCAGACCGAGATAGCGCGCGGGGGGCGCGTCAGGCATTTGGGTCGATGTCACGGCAAGCCCTTAGGACTGCATCGGTCTGAAGCGCTCGATGATCGCTGCGCCAAGGATTCCGGCCTGGAACCAGCCCCAAACGACCAGCGCCCAACGCATCCACATTAAAAACCAGTAATTTGTTAGCCAGCTTTTTGATGGAAAATTCGGGTCCGGCGCCCATTTTTCGTCCTCGCCAAACCTCACCAATGGAAGGGCGTTTTCGAGCGTGTATATGAACGGACTGAATCTGGGGTACGCCAGAGGGATAGGTTTCTCGGCGGCAAAAGGCTCATACGCCTCTTTTTCGGTTGGGGCGATTGCTTTCTGGGCTCCTGCGTTCCGGAAGATACAGGTGAAGAGCAGAAGGGTGAATCCGACGAACCACAAGATGCGCTGAGGGGATTCCTCAAGCCACGCGAATGCAATCTTCAGCCGGCGTGAGATAAGGCTGCTCTCTTGCGCCTGCAAGCAGCGAAATCTGTAAAGAACGTGCTTCGCTCCTTTGCTGTCACCTTTCTCCTCGAGCAGACCTCGCAATTGCATCCAAGGCTGCGGCTCTCTACGCTTATCCGGGCGCTGCAGCATCAACCACTTGATCCGCTCCCCAGCGACAAGCGGCTCGTCCCCGAGCCCTTTTCCCGCGACATCCTCCCGTCCCTGTAGACGGTGGGTCGTGAGCTCTTCATAGACCAGTCCGCGGAGGTCGAGCTTCCCCTCTTCCGGCCAACTCCCGCGATCGTCGCGGAGCGTCTTAATTCTCGCACCAAATAGCCCCAGCTTGGTGTCCGCGGATTTTTCGACGCGCTGCCAAACAAAATCGCCCCCAACACTCATGTTCAAGCAATCCATCACGGCAATCCGTGCCCCAGTGCACAGGAGGTTGCCCCCGATCACCGTGTTCACCAGCCCGACCGTGCCCGGGCACTCGAAGCCCTCTCTCAGAAAGACGCTGCCATCGATCCTGGCGCCTTCCAAGGTGAGCGCGTCGCCTTTTGCACAAAACTTCCCGCCGGAGCAGAACAGCCCTCCTCTGAGCTGGGCGCTACGCAGGACAACCTCACCCGTTGATGAGAAACCTTTGTCCAAGTGAACGGCGCCAGCGATTTCGGCCCCGTCGGCGGACAGCGCGTTCCCTCCCTTCACCATCAAGCTCGCACCGGCGCAAAACAATCCCGCCCGGATCCGTGAGTAGAGCAGGCCTATATTCCCGGTGGAGGTAAATCCTTCGCTTAGAAAAACCCCTCCGTCGATACTCGCCCGATGCGCACATATAGCATCCCCGTGTTTGACCTCAAGCTTTGCGCCGGAACAGTCCAAAGGCCCCCCGATCCGCGCGCCGTGCAAACTGATCGTTCCTGTGGCTGAAAAACCAGCCGCCAATAGCACCGTGCGGCCAACTTGGACACCATCTGCGAACAGCGCCAGTCCTTCCGATACCTCGATTCTTGCGCCGGCGCAGTCGAAGCCGCCGCCTATCTGCGCACCCAGCAGCCTGATCACTCCGTTCGAGGTGGAACCGTGATGGAATTGGAAGTTGCCGCCAACATGAATTCCGTCCGCGGACAGAGCATTGACCCCATTCACCTCAAAAGCCGAGGCGTGAAAGTGCAAATCGCCGCTCATCCGTGCTCCCATCATCGATACTTCGCTGGCGAATCGGCTACCGTTGAGAACGACCGAGCCGATTACATCGAGCCATCCGGCCTGGACGGCCCCCTTCACAGAGCAACACACGAGAAGTAGGTCTCTCAACTCAGCGGACGAGAGATCCAGCCCCCCCTCGAAGGTACACATACGGAAGTCGAGCGGAAACGCGATGCGACATTCTCCGAAATTGAGATCTCCCGGCAAGGTCACGCCATAGGCCCGGAGACCCAGCGGATCGATATATCGAACGGCGTCGCCGTCCGTGGCCTGCCAACGTAAAAACTCAGCCCTAACCACTGGGCGAGGCGCATCGGCGTCGGGCACGCCAGGTCGGGTGGAACTGGCGGAGTCACGAACAACCTTCAACTCGGCCTCGGCTAGCTCCGGATCGAACCGCGAGCGTGCCAGCTTTTCGAGCTCGTCAGAATGGACTTGGTCAATCAAAGGCATTGAGATGAACCTTCCTACGCTTCAGACGGGGGAAGGGAGGGCAGACCCCAGTTTGCCCTATGGGCTCGGATCGGCCAAGCACAAAATGGCTTCTCGCAGAGCAATAGCCGCAACGACGCCGCGCCGCCCTTCGCGCGGCCCCCACCCCCGCCCGCTACAAT